>NZ_JBEOSF010000017.1:73110-177492 GCF_040302725.1 Kitasatospora sp. NPDC097605
GTACCGGTGACCGTGAGCGCGGTGGCTTCAACCGTGACCGTGACGACCGTGGTGGCCGTTCGTTCGGTGACCGTGAGCGCGGTGGCTTCAACCGTGACCGTGACGACCGTGGTGGCCGTTCGTTCGGTGACCGTGAGCGCGGTGGCTTCAACCGTGACCGCGATGACCGTGGTGGCCGTTCCTTCGGTGACCGTCCGGCCCGTTCCTTCGGTGACCGCGACCGCTCCTTCGGCCGCGACCGCGACGAGCGCGGCGGCAGCAACAACCGTCCGTTCGCCCGCCGCGACGACCACCGCTCCGGCGGCCGTCCGCAGTCCGGTGGCTTCAACCGTGACCGTGACGACCGCGGCGGCCGCTCCGGCGGCTTCAACTCCGGCAACTCCGGCTTCAACCGCGACGACCGCAAGCCGCGTTGGAAGAACTGACGCCGCGTAGCACCTGACGCGTCGGCGACGGGCCCGTTCCACTCCGGTGGGGCGGGCCCGTCGCCGTTCCTGTCCAGCCGTTCCTGTCCAGCGGTTCCTGTCCAGCGGTTCCTGTCCACCCGGTTGTTCTACGGCCGAGAATAACCAGTGGCGCGACGCCTCCGCCGTCACCTACCGTCGGCGGCATGAGCAGCAGAATGCGTGACGTGGCGGCGGTGAACGAGGGCATCGTCGAACGGGGGGACTACCACGCGGCCGGGGGCGAACTCGTCGAGGTGGCCGAGCGGTTGGCGGCGGCGCGGGCCGGCACGGTGTCGTACGACCCGGCCGGGCTGGACGCGCTGGTCGCGGCGGGCGGCCCCGGTCCGGTGGCGGACCCGGCCACCGTCGAGGTGACGGCCGAGGGCAGCGTCCAGGCGGCCCGCCGGCTGGTCGAGGCGGGCGCCGGGACGGTCGGGGTGCTCAACTTCGCCTCCGCGCGGAACCCCGGCGGCGGCTATCTGCGCGGCGCCCGCGCCCAGGAGGAGGACCTCTGCCGCAGCGCCCTGCTGTACACCTGCCTGCGGGAGGCGCCGGACTACTACGAGGCGCACCGGGCCTCCACCGACCTCCGGTACAGCCACCGGGTGATCGTCTCGCCGGACGTGCCGGTGGTGCGGGGCGAGGACGGCGGGCTGCTGGCGCGCCCGTACGCCGTCACCTTCCTGACCTCGCCGGCGCCGAACGCCGGCCAGCTGGCCCTGCGCACGCCCGGGGGCGTGGACGTGCGGGGCGTACTCGCCGAGCGGGCCGAGCGGGTGCTCGCGGCGGCCGCCCGGCACGGGGTGCGCGCGCTGGTGCTCGGGGCCTGGGGCTGCGGGGTGTTCCGCAACGACCCGGCCGAGGTCGCCGAGGCCTTCGAGTACGCGCTGGCCCGCTACGGCGCGGCCTTCGACCGGGTGGTCTTCGCGGTCTGGGACCGGACGCCGGTCTCGCCGAACCGGGCCGCCTTCGAGGCCCGGTTCGGGGGCTGACCCGCTCAGCCCTTGCGGGTGACCAGCGCCGAGGTGAGCGCCGAGGCGGCGGTCACCACCCCGGTGACGGCGAAGACCGACGGCCAGGCGCCGATCTTCTTCGCCAGCGGGTGCGAGCCGCCGAAGGCCGCCACGTACAGCCCGGTCAGCGCGGCCGCGGCGGGCGCGCCCGAGCGCCGGTGCCACTGCGCGGCGGCGCCCGCGCCGGCCACGGCCAGCACCGCGCCGCCGAGCTGCCGCTTCCCGGTCCACCGGGCGACGCCGTAACCGCCGACCAGACCGCTCGCCGCGGTCAGCGCGGCCGGTGCGGTGCTCGCGAGCGCGTTCGGGATCCTCGCCATCGTCGACTCCACTCCTCGGCGGATCCGGTGCGGATCCGCGGCGGGTTCTCGGGTTTCCCCCGGGCTTCCGACCCTAACCCGCCGCCTCCGCCCGCCCGCCCGGGCCCCCGCGACCCCCTGCGCGGTCCGCTACCGCACCGCCTGCTCGAAGGGCAGCGCGGGCGCGGCGGCCGCCAGCCGGGCCGCGGCCTCCTCCGGCGGGAGGACCCGCTCCAGCCGCAGGTCGCCGGGCACCTGCTCGACGAACCGCCCGGCCGCCCAGCTCCGCTCGTACGGCTGCGGGTCCAGGACGAGGGTCCGCACGCCGTCCACCACCGGGATGGACTCCGGCATGCCCTCGTTCCAGATCCAACCGCCGTCCGGCGCGACCAGGTTGAACGCGCCCGTCGCGATGAACCGGCGCCCGTCCAGCCACTCGGTGCGGCTGAGCGCGACCACCTCCGGGTCGGGGCGGATGCCGGGCAGGTGGCCGCCGCCGATCAGCGCCTCGGCGAGCAGCGTGTGCAGCTGGAAGTTGTCGGTCAGGCCGTCCATCCGGAGCAGATAGCCGGTGCCGCTCGGGCGGTGCAGGACGAGCAGCGGCTCGTCGTCGAGGGCGGCGGCCAGGTACCGCAGGCCCTTGAGGTCGTGCTGCTCGGAGCGCTCGCGGTAGCGGTCGATCAGCTCGGTGAGGACGTCGGTCACGCCGTCGGCGCGGGCCGCGCGGCGCACGGCGGCATGGGTGCAGAGCGCGAACGCGGCCCGCTGCCAGAGGCCGAGCGTCCACCAGCCGGCCACCGCCCGGTGGGCGTGCCAGGCGTCGATCCGCCCGGCCCCGGCGAGCCGGGCGTGGGCCCGGCCGGGGTCGTCCCGGTCGGGATCGGGCAGGTCGGGGTCGGGCAGGTCGGGGTCGTCCCGGTCGGAACCGGGCCGGGCGTCCTCGTCGTCCCCGGCCCACCGGTCGAGCAGCAGCAGCGCGCCGGCCAGCGCCTCACGCAGCCCGGCGAGCACCCGGTCGGCGCAGGCCACCGGGTCGGCGCCGCGCTCCACGCAGGCGCCGACCATCATCGCCAGGTGCGCCCGGGGGAACAGCGGGGTGTCCGTGAGCAGCGCCGCCAGCCGGGGGCCGACCGCCGCCGACTCCGCCTCCCCGGCGGGCCCGAGCGTCCCGCCCAGCCGGCGCAGCGCCGCTTCGAAGCGCTCACCGCCGTCCGGACCGTCCGCCACCCCGGCCACGGCGGCCTCCAAGGCGCCCACCGCCTCGGCGATGGCGGACTGCTGACTGACCGACGGCCCACCGGGGCGGCCGTCCTGCGCGGAATGAGGGTCGAACACCATTCGCCGCAGCCTAGTAGTGCTTTGTTAGGTGGTGTCGTAGGGCTGCCATGGGGCGGGCTGTCGGCAGGTGGGGCAGGTTCCGGTCCAGGTGGCGATGAGGTGTTGGAGGAGGTCCAGGGCCTGACCGAAGGTCAGGCCCTGGACAGGGCTTTTGGGAGGGCGCGCTGTTCGGTGAGGAACAGGTGGGCGGCGCTGACGAGGGTGACGTGGCGGTGCCAGCCGATGTAGGAGCGGCCCTCGAAGTGGTCCAGGCCCAGGCGGGTCTTCAGCTCGCGGTAGTCGTGCTCGATCCGCCAGCGTGACTTCGCCAGCCGGACGAGGTCCTTGGCAGGGATGTCCGCGGGCAGGTTCGAGATCCAGTACTTGACCGGCTCCGCCTCGTTCTCGGGCCACTGGGCGATCAGCCAGGTGAGGGGGATCGTGCCGTCGGCGGCCGGCCTCGGGCGTCGCCCGGCGAGGCGGACCCGCAGCAGGACGAAGTGCGCGCTCATCGCCGCCTTGGAGCCTTTGCGCCAGGTCACGCTCCGCCCGGCCCGGCGTCCGGCGGCCAGCACGTGCTCGCGCAGGGGGATCGGGTGGGTTCGGTAGCGCGGCAGCGGCCGCGGCCCCAGGCCCCCGTAGGGCGGCTGGTGCGGTTCGGCGTCCTCCGGGTGGGCGGTCATCTCGCCCTTGGCCTGCAGCACGTAGGCCAGGCGGCGGTCCTCCAGGCTGTGGCGGAAGTCGGCGTTCGCCCCGTAGGCGGTGTCCGCGACCAGCACCGCGGGCCGCAGCCCGGTGGCGGCGAGTTCGTCGAGCATGCCCAGGGCCAGGGTCCATTTCGGCTGGTGGTGCTCGTCCTCGGGGATCCGGCAGGCCGCCCGCCGTCCGGCGGCCTCGGGTCCGTCCCAGGACTCGGGCAGGAACAGCCGCCAGGACAGCGGGCAGGAGGCGGTGTCGGACAGCGCGTGGACGCTGACGCCGATCTGGCAGTTGCCGACCTTGCCCAGGGTGCCGGAGTACTGGCGGGCGACCCCGGGCGAGGCCCTGCCGTCCTTGGGGAAGCCGGTGTCGTCCACGGCCCACACCTCCGGCCGCACCGCCCGCACCGCCCGCCTGGCCAGGCGGGCACGGACGTCCTCGACCGGCCAGGTCGAGGACGTCATGAACTGCTGCAACGCCTGGTGGTCGACCCCCAGGCGCTCCGCCATCGGCTGCATCGACTTGCGCCGGCCCTCCGGCAGCAGCCCCCGCAGATACAGACCGCCCTTGGCCCGCTGATCACGGCGGGCCAAGGGCGCGAACACCTCCGCCGCACGTCGACGCCCCCGGCACCTGCACCCTGACCAGCTTCATCAGCGGCAAGCCCCTCACGGCTCCGGCCGACCCCGCCACCGCCCCGGTCCACCAGTGGGAGGACATCGACTCCCCGGCCCAGCGGTGGCGGCTGGAGCGGCGGTAGATTCCTGTCCCGTGCCTAACCTGGAAGCACGGCACTCTGCGCCGTAGAAGGTTCCGAATGCGAGGAAGCGCCATGACTGATACCTGGGTCCCACCGGAGGGATCATGGGCATCGTCCGAGGCAAACCGGCGGAACATGCAGGCCATCCGGAGCCGCGACACCAAACCGGAGCTGCGGATCAGGCAGCTCGTCCACGCTCGCGGCCTGCGTTACCGGGTTGCCGCGCGTCCTCTGCCAGGCGTTCGCCGGACGGCTGATCTTGTCTTCCGCCCGGCGAAGGTGGCGGTCTTCATCGACGGGTGTTACTGGCACGGGTGCCCTGAGCACTACGTCTCGCCGAAGACCAACCAGGGCTACTGGTCGGAGAAGGTCACGCGGAACGTCGAGCGTGACCGGGATACCGATGCCCGGTTGGAAGCGGCCGGCTGGACCGTGCTCAGGTTCTGGGAGCACGAATCACCAGAGGGTTGCGCCCTTGAGATCAGCACGGTTGTCAGAGAACGCCGAGGGGGCTCCGCAGCTGTCTTCCGCGGGGGTGCCTGAGCTGCCGGAGCCGGACCAGGGCTCTTCGCACTGGCCCGCGTCAGGACGACGGCCGAGACTGATCACTTCGGCGATGGCGCGCCCGAAGGCCTCGGCAACCGGGGGTGGGAACGCGTTCCCGACCTGCCGGTAGCGGGCGGTCTTTCCTCCCTCGAAGTACCAGTTCTCAGGGAAGCCCTGGATGATGGCGGCCTGGCGCACGGTGAGCTTGGGGCCGTGCTCGCTCAGCAGGTCCCGTCCGACGTTGATCTCGCCGTCTTCGTCATTCGCCACGCCCATCGCATCGACGCCGAGTTGCCGCCAGGCGGCTTTCGCCCGGCTGGGGCCGAGGTCGGCGCCGCCGTGCTTCTTGGAGCCGCCGACGAGAGTCGGGGCGACGCCCCCTGCCTTGGCCTTCTTCTCCCAGTACCTGCGCCGCTCGTCAAGGTCCGCGGCCAGTTCCGGGTAGAGCTTCTTCGCTTTGTCGTACCGGATCTTCATGCTCTTCTTAAGTGCTTCGAAGACCGTTTTGTATTCACTATTGCCGGTTGGCCACTCAAACTTTTCCGCGTAGTAATCAGAATGAATGGCCACCAGGATGGCCCGTGGCCGGAGCTGGGGAACTCCGTAGTCGGCGGCCTCGACCATGTCCCACTTGCAGACGTGATAGCCGAGCGTTTCCAGCTCGGAGACAATGTAGTCGCGGTACCCCGCGAATTTGTGCGCGGGCTGCAGGAGGCCGCGCACATTCTCGATCATCACGGCCTTCGGCCCGATCTTCTTGACAAGATCGAGCATGGTCGGAAACAGGTCCCGCTCGTCGTCCTGGCCGAGTTGGCGGCCGGCCAGCGAGAATGGCGGGCAGGGCACTCCGCCGGCCAGCAGGTCGATTTCTCCGTGCTTGAAGTCCGTGATGTGCTCGGCCGGCTTGAAGTCCTTGACGTCCATGGGGTGGACCTTGCCGTGCTGCCGCTCCCACTCCCACTCGTCGCGGTCCTGCAGGTTCCTGTCCAGGGCTGCTGCCGCATGCTTGTCGATTTCGACGAGGGCCACGTGCTTGAAGCCTGCCTTGTGGAGGCCCACGGCTTGTCCGCCAGCGCCGGCGCAGATCTCGACTGAGGTCAGCGGCGGCTTCTCGCTGGTGGTCATGGGCGTCCTCCCTGGCTGTGACACGCAAAGGCCAAGTGTCGCAGAGGCGGAGGCGTTGCTGCACTCCAGCACCACGCGTAGTGTGCTCCGGCACTCGGCTGGCGGGCTCGGGCCGATTGTGCCAGCAGGTTCTGACAGTGACCTATCCGGGCTGAGCGTGAGTGGAGAGGGCCGGCTGCGGTGCGCCGAGCTGGCTGGCCGGGGCATCGCGCCGGAGACACCCGTGTACAGCAGTGATGCCCGGTGTCAGGGCGGACGACGGCAGTGAGAGCTGTGCGGATGCCCACTCGGCTCCGCCGGGGTGCCTGTCCACCGGGACGACGCTTTCGATCCAGGACCTTGAGACAGTGCTCACAGAACCCAGCTGGTCCTGTTCGTCGAGTACCAGGAACACCAGGTGCCAGGCCGGATCCGTCCGCATCGTCTCGTACTCGTGGCGTGACAGGAAGAGCGTCCGTCCTGCGCGGTTCGTGGTGCTCTTGACCTCCAGGTGAACAGAACCGCCAGGGACTTCGACGGCAATGTCATAACCGGCACGGTCGGAGAACTCTGATACATGGACGACGTCGCCCCGCAGTGTCCGCCGTAGCAGAGCCACCAGCGCGGCTTCGCCGGCCGCTCCCACACGTGCGCGTTCGGCGAGCCCGGCCTTCGCCAGAGCCGCATCCGCATCACCACGGGTGAGCCCTAGCGTGCGGGCAAGGGCCTCGGCGGGAGCCGTCGGACCGGGAGCCGACGGACGGAGCGGACCGCCGGAATCCTGGCTCAGCTCGTCGGCCTGGCCGGGGTATACGGCTTCCAGGGACCGTTCCAGCAACTGAAGGCTGAGGAATCGATTCTCCAGGGAAGACGAGCCGCCGTGTGGCCGCGGTGCCGGTATCAGCCTGATCCGCTCCAGCCATTCGAGGCCGTCGGCGTACTGGGCGGGGGTGAGATCGGCATACGCGTCATGGTGGGTGAAGAGGGCCCTGGCATGGTCGACGTCCGTGGTCCGGAGGACATGGAGCCATCGCAGGGCGGCCCTCATCGCACCCTCAGCGGGAAGCCGCGTCATCGAGGTGCTCCAGGAACGCTCGAATGTCTGCCATGTCCATGCCGGCTGCGATGGCCGGTTCCTCCTGGAGGTCCGCCAGTTGCTGGACAGCGGGGTCGTCGAGGATCCGTCCCATGAACTGCAGCTTCAGCTCAAGCCGTTTGGCCACGGTCTCGTCGAGCGTATTGCGGCACGCCAGTACCGTGATCCGGGTCTCGGTGTCCGGTGGCAGTCCCAGCCGGTGGATCCGGTCGAGGCTCTGCAGGAACCGGCCTGCCTGGAAGTCCCGGTCGACATAGACGGCATCGTGGCAGACCTGGTGAAGGCTGATTCCTTCACCCAGGGTGGCCGGGTTGGAAATGAGGACAGCGCATTCCGGGTCCTCCCGGAAGCGGAGGATCTGCTCATCACGGTCGGGGGTCCCGCCGTGCACCACGGCGGGACTGAACTCCTTGAGCATCAGCTCGAGGGTGGTCAGGCTCCGGACGAAGCTCGCCCACACCAGGGTCTTCCTGCCCTGGGCGGCATTCTCCGCCACAAGGTGCCGGGCTTCCTGGTACTTCGGGGACAGCTCGTACGACGGCAGGTCTGCCAGCAGGGTCTGGAGCGAGGCATTCCCGGGAGCTTCCAACGGTTCGAGCCGGTACGCGAGCGGTTCGTACTGGCTGCTGCCCTGCCGGAGCAGGGCCGGGCTGGTGGCCGCCATCAGCATGCGCAGCATCGACTTTCCGAGCGCCTCGAAGTCAGACCGCGAGGCCTCGGCCCGCAGCGAATACTGCCCGGCGAGCGCGTCGTAGATCTCCCGGTGGAGCGGCGGCATGTCCACATACCGGATCGTGGTCACTGCGGGGGGGAGGCCGAGCTCCCGCTTGGTCGTACGGGTGTACAGCGGACGGAGGACCGTGCTGGCGTGTGCGAGATCACCGCCGGCGACGGCTTGGCTGACGACACGCCGTCCGTGGCCGGGCCAGACGAAGGAGAGCAGGTTCTCCAGATCCCTCGCTCCGTTGGGAGCCGGGGTGCCGGTGAGGATGAGACGGCGCTTGCTGAGCGGTCCCAGGGCCATGCAGGCCGCGCCGTAGATCCCCTGGGACCCCAGCTTCATCCGGTGGGCCTCGTCGAGAACGAGCATGCTGGGAGCGGCCTTCAGCCAGCCCGCGAGCGCGGCGAGCTGACGGTCCAGCCGCTCGTAGTTCACGATCAGGATCTCTGCCGCCGGATCCGGTGAGCCGGCCATCACCGTGGTCCGCGGAGGCTGCCGGAAACACAGGGCGGCCTCGGTCTGCCACGCTTCGTAGGCCGACTTCGGGCTTACGACAAGGAGCCGGCTGACCTGCTTCTGCTCCTTGAGTGCCGCGTAGACCGCTAGCGTGGTCCGTGTCTTGCCAGCCCCGGGAACGCTGAAGTTCGCGCCGTGGCGCAGCGACAGGAGCCGGCTCACATCCCGCCGCTGGAAAGCGGTGAGGTCAGCCTGCCAGCGGGCGCCGAGCAGTGCGGGCACGTCATCCGGACAAGTGACGGTCTCGCCGGCGGTGTCGCCCGACAGCTGCCTGCGCGCGGCGTCGGCGTCGTCCAGCACGCTCCCGGCAAGCTCGGCCAGGGCGTCCTCCCACTCCACGCTCTCGGGCACCGGCCAGCCGCCGAGCTCCTCCAGGCTGCTGAGGAAGTCCTCAAGGGGAACCTCGGCCGAGAGGGGGCCCCGGATGGCGCCGTTGCTGAAGCGCATGGACAGCCGGGCGAGATCGCTCTGGAAGCCCGCTGCCGCCCGGAGGACGGCAGCGGTGCGGGAGACGTCGAAGCCGATCCGCAGAGACGGTTCTGCTGCGAGGCTCACTAGGACTCCTGCTGGACGGCGTTCAACAACCAGCTGACCCCGTCCCCGGCCTCGGTCACGCTCCGCTGCGCTTCCTTGGCGAGCTTGGCGAGGCTCGCGCGGAGTTGGAGGACGGCCTCGTCGAATGCTTCCTCGTCGAGGCTGCGGGAACCGCGGGACAGCACCAGGTCGGTGATGCACTGGTCGATGTCCTGGCTGGCGTCATTGAGACGGTCCGGCGCCGCCCGCTTCTTCTTGCGCAGGCGGGCGTCGCGGCCGGCCGGGTCCAGGGCACTCTCCACAGCTTCGTGAACGGCCTCGAAGGTCCGGGTGGCAGCGGTGATCTGCTCCGGGGGCAGCTTCCCGACGGCCGCCTCGGTGGCCTTCAGCTGGAGGACGGAGTCCGTGAACGCCTTCGCCGACGAGACCTTGGCGGTCTCGGCCGCGGCGACGGAGCGGCCGAGGCCGGGGATGGAGACGGAAGAAGGGGCGCTGGCTGCCGGTGGCCGCAGCTCCTCCGGCAGCCGCTGCGCGAGGTACCGTTCGTGGAAGTCGTCCTCTATGACACGGACATCAGTCTTGGAGAAGCCCAGGACCATGGCGGCCATGCGTGTCTCCTTGATGAGTTCCGCCGCCTCGCGCTTGCCGGCGGCCAGTTCCTTGGCGTAACGGCGGCGGAGTTCCTTCAGCTTCTCCTGGTGCTCCTCGAAGTCCACCAGCCGCAAGCCGATGCCTCCGGTGGAGCTGCGGCCGATCATCTCCCGGATGCATGCCAGTACCCAGAGGTCCTGTTCACAGGCGGCAGTGGTGGTACGGAAGTCATGGGCGACGGTTGCGAGTGGCCGGCCCAGGGCGACCTGCTCCTCGATCGCGAGCAGCCGGTTGATGTACGAGTAGTCACGCCGGTGGTCCTTGCGCAACTGGAGGGAGAGTTCGACCGCGCTGATGTCGGCCCAGGTGCAGTCGCCGGGGAGAACACCGACCCGGATGGTCTGCTTGCCGAGATCCTTCATCGCGGCGCGCCGGGTGTTGCCGTTGACCAGGATTCCGTCACGGGTGATCAGGCCAGGGTCGTTCTGCCCGAACTCCGCGATGCTCTTCTTGAGTTCCGAGAATTCAGGATCCGTCTCGGCAGGCTTCGACGGCCTGGCCCGCAGCAGGGTGTGCAGGTACTCCTGGCTCTCCGGGCTCCAGGGGTTGGCATCCAGTGCGGCGTCGAGCTGCGGGTCGTGACTGCGCTGGGCGCGGATGCGGTGCGTGCCCGGGTTGTAGTAGAGGCTGTCGGTCGGCATGTCGATGACTTCGATGTTCAGCGGCTGGCTGCGCCACTCGATCTTCAGCGACTCGCGCACCCCGCCGGCCTGGGCGGCCTCGTGGAGCCGCTTCTCCACCAGCTCCTGGTTGTGTTCTGCCATCGGGGGCCGGCCAAGGTCCGGGCTCATGCCGGTGTTCTCCTCTGATCGCTGGGCAGGTGGTCCAATAAACGGGGGAAGGGCTGTGTGTGCTGGACGAGCAGGGTGGCCCGTGGCTGCCGTCTGCGGCTAGAGCAGCCTGGCGTTCAGGGCTTCGCGGAAGTTCTGGCGCGACTCTGCCGGCATCGTGCGGTAGGCGGCCCAGAGGAGTTCGACCCTGCCGAAGGCCCGCCTGTCCTCCTGCACCCAGGAGGCGAGCATCTTGCGTTCCATGTCGCCGAGGCTGTCCAACGCCGCGATCGTCCCGGCCTCGTCGGTTTCCGCGCGGGGCGCTCCCATGCGACAACGACGGCACTCGGTGATGAGCATTACGGACTCACTGCCGTCCGCATGCTTCACGGTGCGACGGGCGATGTCGAGCTGTGCGGTCTCGTAGGACTCGGCGTACTCCTCGCCGGGCGTGATGCCGCAGCTCCGGCAGAAGTTGCCGTCCCGCATGAGCACCTCGCGGCGCCTGGCGCCGTTGAGGCCGCCGGCCCGCTTGCCCGGCCCCTTGCCATTCTCCCAGACGGCTTCGCCCATGGACACCAGCCGCCGTTCATCGCTGCCGAGGGTGCTGTCGTGCCTCGAGGTGTCGATCCGCCAGCCCCGGTCCCGCAGGTCCCGGACGCGCCGGTCGATCTGCGCGACGGCGGGGAAGTCCTTCCGCAGATCGGTGTAGGTGAAGATGCCGCCCTCGCCGACCGTCCCGGCCAGCCACAGGGCCACCCGCTTCATCGAGCCGAGGTTTTCGTCCTCCCATGACGGGATGGTCATGGCTGCTCCTCTCCGTCGAGACGTGTGGGGTCCACGCGGGCTGCAGCGCACAGGAGCCTGAGCGGTCCGGTGCATCGGACCACCCACGTGGACCCTTCTAGTTGTAGAGGCAGCTGGAGCGCTCGCGCCAGCGACAAACGATCTTTCGCTGAACTCTGAACAGGACTGTCTTTGCGAGGTCTTGCTGATCGGACAGACTCGGATGGTCAGGTGTCCGTGGATGTGCTGTGGAGGGGATGTGCCGCTGCTTGGCCACGTCGGCAGGAATTTCGTCGAAGGCAGCACTCGTGAACAGCGGGATCTGGCTTCGGCTCTGTGTGACGTCTACCAGTGCCTGGAAAAGGCCACCCTGGCGGTGAACGCCAAACGGTTGATCGTGTCGCCGAGCGCGCTCAGCGGCTACCTCAACGCCCGTCATGTGCCGCAGGAAGAGCTGGTCGGGCTGCTGCACGCGGCAGCCAGGGCGGATTCGGGGCAGAAGCCCCCGTGGTCATTGGACGCCTTGGAGCGGATGCGCGCGGAGGCGAAGCGTCCCTGCCCGCGCTGCCGGGACCGGGAGCTGCAGAAGTGCGACCAGTGCGGCCACCAGGTTGCGACCTGCGGGGAGGATCCTCCGGCCGCTGTGCCGTCGGTGCGCCGTCGCTGGTCCAGAAACACGCACGGAGAGCCTGGTTCAGGCGGGCGGAAGGCTACGGGCCGGCCCGCTGGCCCGGTCGGCGGGAACGGACCGGAGTTGCCGGTCCCCCTGCCGGAAGGGGACCGGCAGGGTGCCGTCGGTCTGCCGCCCCTCGAACCCGGGCTGGAAGAAGCCCTCGGGTACCTCCTGGAAGGCCGGGACCGCGATGCGCACCTTGTTCTCGCCGAAGCCGGCGACAAGCTCCCGGTTCACCGGATCCCTGATGTCGTGATGGCCTGCCGCGGCCGTGGCTTCGCCGTCGCGGCGGATGCCGTGCTGCACAGTGCCGCCCGTCGGCCGCACCGTGAGGTGCTCCGGATCGTCCGCCTGTTCAACTCTGCGCGGTACTACGAGGAAGCCGACTTGGTTCTGAAGACGGCCAC
Source organism: Kitasatospora sp. NPDC097605 (assembly GCF_040302725.1). Taxonomy (NCBI): domain Bacteria; kingdom Bacillati; phylum Actinomycetota; class Actinomycetes; order Kitasatosporales; family Streptomycetaceae; genus Kitasatospora; species Kitasatospora sp. NPDC097605. The sequence continues at coordinate 85,449 of NZ_JBEOSF010000017.1, forward strand.
GGCGGACTGACCGGGCCGCCGGGCGCCCGCCGCAAAACAGCGGGCGCCATGTCCATGTCAGGTCGACAGATTGGCCCGGAGGGCGTCGAGGTCGGCGTCGGTGGCGCCGTGGGCGTGCAGGTAGGCGGGGAGGGAGCCGTGCTGGTCGTGGATCCAGGCGAAGGAGGAGGCGAGCAGCTCCGCCGAGACCGGGCGGGAGATCCGCTCGGCGCCGGTCTCGTCGATGTACGGGGTGGGGCCGTCCAGCAGGCCGAGGCCGGTGTTGGAGAGCAGGTAGTCGGCGGTGATGTCGGCCTCGGAGGCGCCCAGCAGGGACTGCACGACGGCGATGGTGAGGCCGGTGCGGTCCTTGCCGACGGCGCAGTGGACGACGGCGGACAGGGTGCCGGGGGTGCCGAGACGGCGGATCGCGGCGACCAGCGACCGTCCGGCGGTGGCGGCCATGAACGGGTACAGCTCGACCTGGTCCTCCGGCCAGGGGCGGTCGCAGTCCTCCCGGTCGGCGGGCAGGGTGGGGAGGTGGAGGGTCTCCTGGTCGAGCCCGTCCAGCCGGTCCGGGAAGGCCGCGAGCTCCTCGCGGCTGCGCAGGTCGATCACGGTGCGCAGGCCGAGGGCCTTGAGCCGCAGGGCGCCCTCGGGGGCGAGGGTGTGGAAGGAGCCGGAGCGGAACAGCACGCCCCGGCGGAGCGAGCCGACGCCCCCGGCGTCACGGAAGTTGCGCACCCCGGGGATGTCGATGAAGGCGGACTGCACGTCGTCGGTCATGGCCACCACCGTACGGTCGCGGATCGTGCCGGGGGAAGGAGGAGGTCCGCCTTTCCGATCTTGACCTGAAGTCGGCTTCCGGCCCCGGTGCTCACCGGCCGCCGGAGACGTCCAGGAACGCGCCCGTGGTGTACGAGGAGGCCGGCGACAGCAGGAAGAGGATCGCCTCCGCGACCTCCTCGGGCTGCCCGCCGCGGCGCATCGGCAGGTTCGGCGCGACCCGGTCGACCCGGCCGGGCTCGCCGCCCAGCGCGTGGATGCCGGTGTGGATCAGGCCGGGGCGCACCGCGTTGACCCGGATGCCCTCGGCGGCGACCTCCAGGGCCAGCCCGCGGGTCATCGAGTCGACGGCCCCCTTCGCCGCCGCGTAGTCCACGTACTCGTTGGGCGAGCCGAGCCGGGAGGCGGCCGAGGAGACGTTGACGATGGTGCCGCCGCGTCCGCCGTGCCGGGTGGACATCCGGCGCACGGCCTGCGCGGCGCACAGGAACGGGCCGGTGATGTTGGCGGCCCAGATCCGGTTCAGCCGCTCCTCGTCGATGTCCTCCAGCCGGGTCTGCTTCTCCAGCGTGCCGGCGTTGTTCACCAGGGCGGTGAGCGGCCCGAGTTCGGCGTCGACGGTGTCGAACAGCCGGGCCACCTCGGCGCTTCGGCCGACGTCCGCGCGGACGGCGAGCGCGGTGCCCCCGTCGGCCCGGATCGCGTCCACCACCGAGGCGGCGGCGGCCTCGTCCGCCCGGTAGTTGACGCACACCCGGTAGCCGCGCCGCCCGGCCAGCAGCGCGGTGGCGGCACCGATGCCGCGCCCGGCACCGGTGACGAGAACGACGTCGGGCTGCTCGGAACCGTTCGCGGTGGGCATGCTCCGTACCCTACGCGCCGGCCGGCCGGAAATCCGTTCGCCCGCCGCGCCCCCGGCGGGCAGACTCCTCGGCACCGGCCGTCGAGAGGAGTCCACCCATGTCCACCGCGCCCGGCACCGTGCTGCTCTCCGGCATCGTCGGTTCGACCGCGTACGGGCTGGCCCACGCCGGCTCCGACATCGACCGGCTCGGCCTGTTCGCCGCCCCGACCGAGCGCTTCCACGGCCTGCACCGCCCCGCCGAGTCGCACGTCACCACCGCCCCGGACCGCACCCTGCACGAGGCCGCCAAGTGGTGCCGGCTGGCGCTCGGCTGCAACCCCACCGCCTCCGAGCTGGTCTGGCTGCCCGACGACCTCTACGAGGTCCGCACCCCGCTCGGCGAGGAGCTGATCGCGATCCGCCGCTCCTTCCTCAGCGCCCGGGCGGTCCGCAACGCCTATCTCGGCTACGCCACCCAGCAGTTCCGCAAGCTGCGGACCCGCGACGCCTCCGACCCGGCCGGCCGGGCCAGGGCGGCCAAGCACGCCCGTCACCTGGTCCGTCTCCTCGACCAGGCCGTCCACCTGCACGAGGCCGGCCACAACCTGGTCCGGCTGCCCGACCCGGAGCGCGTGCGCGCCCTCGGCGAGCGCATCGCCGACGACCCCGCCCACGCCGAGGCCCTGCTCGCCTCCGCCACCGACCGCCTCGACCGCCCGGGCGTCCTGCCCGAGCGCCCGGACGAGCGTCCGGCCGACGCCTGGCTCCGCCGCGTCCGCACCGCCCACTGGACGCACCACCCGGCGGCCGCACCCGCGTGAGCCCGCCCCCACCGGGTAGGATCACGGCGGCCCGCCACCAGCACCCCGCACCACCCCGGCCGGGCCACGGGCCGCTAGCTCAATTGGCAGAGCTGCGGACTTTTAATCCGTAGGTTCAGGGTTCGAGCCCCTGGCGGCCCACCGGTAGGACCCGGTTCAGCCTCGGTCTGAACCGGGCCTTTTCCATGTCCGCACGCTCGACGGGGCGAGTTATTGACCGCGTGCAGACATGATTGCCCGCGATGTGTCCGCGGCCGCGGTGGTGCCGTGGCGATATCTGACCGACCGTCAGGAAAATGCGCCCTTCGGCGGCCCGGCCCGCCACTGGCCCCGACCACCGCCGAACCCCGGGCGACGGACCGTCACGAAATATCGAGGTTGGGCTGCAAATGGAACCTCCTGAACAATTTGGACATTGCTGCGCACGGTGCGAATCTGATGCCTTGACAGCTGTGGGCGCCTGCGGCAGATTGGACTCATACGGATCACCTTGGAGCTGTCGGTGGAGCAATCGTCCATTTGAGAGGGCCGCTCCGTCCGCAGTCTTCGAAGCAGCTTTGACGGCATATCTTTTCGAGTTCATCCGACGACTCAAGGGATGGTTCAGATGAAGAAGATTGCATCCGCGTTCGCGCTGGCGGTGGCCGCGGTCGCCGTGGTTCCCGGAACCGCCTTCGCCTCCCACGACTCCGGAACGAGTTGGGGCGACACGGGTCGCTGCGAGCAGGCCGGCTCGAAGATATGTCTCTACTACAACTCGAACCAGGCCGGCGCTGAATTCGTTTCATACGCGGGTGTCGGCCACGGGATCGAGATCCCGAACCTCGCGGGCTACACCTACCCCGGCGGCGGCGCGGGAACCGGCCAGGCGGTGAAGAACAATTCGGCGTCGGCGGCCAACCGCATGTCCCCCGGCTGCACCCTGTACGTCTACTACAACAGCAACTATTCGGGTGCCAGCGACTACCTGTCCTCCGGATCCCACGGGAACCTGTACAACACGTACAACAACAACGCCTCCATCAATCAGTTCTGCTGAGCTGGTCCAGCGGTCTGACGGGTTCAGGCATGTGAGGACGGATCATCGCCATGGGCCAGCCGGCATCGGCCCATGGCGATGATCCGTGTTCCCGACACGGAACTGGAGCGAATGATGCGGCGAGGCCTGCTTCTGGTACTGGTCCTGGGCGTGCTGTCCGCCGCCTGCGGCAGCAGTGCGGAATCCGTCGACGGGCAGGACGCCCCTCCGCCGGTGCCCGCGGCCGGCGTGAGCCTGCCGGCGCCTGCCGAGAGCGTCTCGCCGGACCAAGGGCCCCTGTTCCTCCCGGTGCAGAAGTACATGTTCTCCCAGCACGAGGTGTTCGAGATATCGAAGGCCCAGTGGGTGATGCTCAACTCCTGCCTCGAAAGGTACTCGACTCCTCCGGTCGACTTTCGCGGAAGTGATCCTGCCGAGGGCGACTCGTACCGCATGTCGCGCCGATACGGCCCCGTCGTGAGGGCGGACGTGGAAAAACGCGGCTACCACGTTCCCGATTCATGGACCGGTGCGAAATCGCAGGATCCCGGTGCCCCGTTGACCGAGAAGCAGAACGCGGTCATGTACGGAAGCGGATCCGCTCCGAAGGGCGTCCCTCCCGGCGGGTGCGTCGGTGAAGCGGCGCGCAGGATAGCCGGAGGCGGCGATGTGGTCGGAAAATCTTCAGTGGCGGGCAGTATCAATATCGACAGCTTCAACCTCTCGAAGTCGGATCCGCGAATCGTGGCGGGCTTCACCAAATGGTCCGCGTGCATGAAGGGGAAGGGCTTCGACTATTCCAACCCCCTCGACGCCGTGGGCGACGCCGCCTGGTCCACTCCGGAGCCGAGCGCCCAGGAGTTCCTGGTCGCCCAGGCGGACCTGGAATGCAAGTCGTCGACCGGACTGACCGAGACCTGGGTGCAGGTCGAATCAGAGTTCCAAGAATCTGAGATCCAGTCCCGCCGGGAGGCTCTGGAAGGCGAATCGAGGAGCCGGGAGGCGCAGTTGAAGACCGCTCGCGACATACTGGGCGGCCGGCGGTGAACTGACGCTCGGCACAGCCCGGACCGGCACAGCCCGGTCCGGGCCTTTTCCGTTGCGGGCCGGGTGCTCGGCGGGCCGGCCCGCCGGTCGGGGTCGAGCGGGAGCGGAGCGGGTGGGGACCGGGACCGCATCGGAAGCGGATCGGAAGAGTTCCGGTTGTCGCCGCGGAAGCAGTGCGGCTGGTCGGATCGATCCTGGGGCGGTGACCGGCGGTGGGACGGCCGGGTGCCGCGCCCGAGTCCGCCGGTGACCGCACAGGAGGTCCGCGTTGAACGACAAGATCCCGGGGCCGCCGGTCCCGGTGGAGGCGCAGGTCCGGGCCCGGGGCGCCACCCGGCTCGTCCACCCGCCGCCGTCGCTGCTCCCCCCGGCCGGGGAGGTCCGCACGTGGGTGCTGGCCTTCGCCGGGGGTTCGCTGGCGGTGCTCCTGCTGCTGCTCGGGCTGAGCGGCGGCATCTCCTTCGGGTCGGACGACGGGGGCTACGACGACTACGACGACCCCTACGTCACGGGTGCCGGTGGCGGGTACCCCGGCGGATGGGAGGAGCCGCAGCCGGTGACGGCCTCGCGGACGGTTGCCACGCCCACCACCCGCAGCGCCTCACCCACCCGGACGCCGTCGCCGTCCGCTTCGCGCCTGCCGACGGCCGAGGCCACCACCTCGCCGTCCTCGTCCTGGTTCGGCCCGCCGCCGTCGCCGTCCGGCTCCGCGACAAGGACGGCGACGACGACCGCGACGGCGACGACGACCGCGAGCACGACGACGACCGCGACGAGTGCCCGGCCCGACGCGGTGGTGCGCGACTACTTCAGGGCCGTCAACACGGGCGCCTACCGGACGGCCTGGTCCCTGGGCGGGCGCAACCTCGCCGCCGACTACGACAGCTTCGTCGGCGGCTTCGACGGGACGGCCTCCACCACGGTGTCCGTGCTCTCGGTCGACGGCGACGAGGTCACCGCGACGCTGGAGGCCCACCAGACGGACGGGACGGTCCGGCGCTTCCGCGGCAGCTACACCGTCGCCGACGGCGAGATCACCGGCGCCACCGTCATCCGGACGGGATGACGACGGGCCATGACGGCAGGCCCCTCCACGACAGGAGCTCTGAAGGACAGATGACGATCCATGGCGCCCCTCCCTCAGCGCCGCCGGGCCCGGCCGGGCCCACCGCTCCCCCGGGGGTGGACTCCCGCAGCCGGGCCACCCGGCTGCTCGCGGCGGGCACCTACCTCGATCCGGACTACCGCGGCGCGGTCATCAGGGAACTGCTGACCAACCGGGCCCGGGCGGTGGCCCCCTCGTTCGGCTACGACGCCGTGCCGGTGCTCGCGCACGCCCTCGCGGCACGCGCGCTGCAGCGCAACTCCTGGGTGTACCTCGGGATCGGAGCCGGCCTCCTGGCCGTCCTCACCGTCACCGGCGTGATCAGCGGGCTCTCCCTGCTGGTGCTCGCCCTCTGGTTGTGGTGGTCGGCCGACTACCTGCGCCGGGTGGCCACCCTGCACACCCTGGTCACCCGCCTCAAGACGGCCGGGCCGGGCCGGGGGTTCGACGGCGGCCGCCCGGCGGTCGACCTCCTCGACGACGAACTCGTCGAGAAGATCGACCGCGAGCAGTCGGCCCGGGACGGCGTCGCCTACTTCGGGGGCTACCGGCCGTTCGTCGGGGCGGGGACCAGGCTGCGCCGGTGGTCGAACGCGCAACTGCTGCTCGGGGCCCCGGAGGAGGGCGACGCCGCCGCGGACCTCATCGCCCGGCTGACCGGCCGGGCGGCTCCGGACCCGGCCGACGGGTCGTCCGCCCCGGTGGTGACCGCGCGCCGGCCCGTCATCCCCTTCGACGCCGCGGAGCTGGCCGCGTTCGTCCAGCACCACATCACCGCCGAACTGCGCGACGCCGCGCGGGAGTCCGAGCGGATCGCGACCCTCACCGTCGAACGCCACCGGTACGCCCGGGCGGTCACCGTGCACGACCGGTCGGCGGGGGAGGGCTGGAGCCCGCTGCCTGCGATCGGCGACGACGGGGACGAGCACTGGGCGGAGGGGTACGGCGCGGCGCGCGAGTACCTGTGCGCCCGGATCGGCTCCTGGGAGGAGGAGGTGGTCACCTCGGTGTTCGTGGGCTTCGACGTCCGCGGGAACACCCTGCACACCGAGTTCCACAGCCATGTGCTCACCCCGGTGGTCTCCGAGTTCCACCTGGTCGACCGGCTGCCGGAGCGGCTGGACGGACGGCTGCTGCGGCAGGCCGCCGGGCACTCCCTGCGGTATGTGGCGAGCCGGGCCTGGAAGATCCTGGTGCCCCTGGGTCCCCTGATGACGGCCCTCGCGCGCGTGCGGCGGCACTACCAGGAGGGGCGGCGCTACGAGGTCGAACTGGTCGGGGTCGCGGACCGCAGCGAGTTCGGCCTCGGCCGCTACGCGACGCTCGCGGTGAACCGCGGCGCGCGCACCAGCATCCGGGAGCTGGCCTGCAGCGACACCTACCACCACTACTTCCAGCAGTCGGACGCCGAGAAGTACACCCGGATCGTGGAGCGCCGGCTGCTGCACCTCGTCGAGCGCTTCCTGCGCGAGCACCAGGTCGACCTGGCCGACCACCGGCGCAACCAGACCACCGTCCTGGCCGGCAACCACTTCGGCACCGGCGACGTCGACTTCTCGCAGAACAAGCAGGTCAACAACTGACCGCCCGGACCACGGACAAGGACAACCGACCCATGACGGACCAGGAAGCGGGCCGTGGCGGAGCCGTCTTCGGCAACCACTTCGGCAACGGGAACATCGACTTCTCCACCGGCAAGACCGTCAACCGCGGGGACGGCCGGCCGGCCGCCGGGCGGCGCCCGGACACGGCGCCGCCCGGCGCGGCCGAACGCGCCCGCAACGTCTTCGTGGTCCACGGCCGCGACGAGCAGGTGCGGCGCAAGGCGTTCGGGCTGCTGCGCGGCCTGGGACTGAATCCCCTGGAGTGGGAGCACCTGGTCGGAACGACCGGGACGGCCTCCCCGTTCATCGGCGAGGTGGTGGCCCACGCGCCCTCGGTGGCCGGCGCCGCCCTCGTCCTGCTCACCCCGGACGACGTCGCCCGGCTGCACGACGACCTGAAGGGCCCGGCCGAGCCGCTGCACGAGCGGGAGGCCGCCGGGCAGCCGCGTCAGAACGTGCTGATCGAGCTGGGCATGGTGCTGATGGCCTTCCCCGAGCGGACGGTGATCCTCGAGTTCGGGGACATCCGGCCGGCCTCCGACCTGGCGGGCCGCAACGTGATCCGGTTCACCGCGGACGCGGACCTCAACATCGTGCTGCGGAAGGTCGCGCAGCGGCTCAAGGTGGCCGGCTGCCCGGTGGACGACAGCGGCCACGACTGGCTGGACACGGAGCCGTTCCGGGACCTCGGGGCCTACCGCCGCAGGGGCTGACCCGAGCACGGACCAACGGCCCGGCCGCGGTGGCGCACCGCGGCCGGGCCGCCGCCGTCACCGCTCGCCCAGGCCCGCGGCCATGCTCCGCAGGAACGCCCGGACCTCCGGCATGGAGACGTTCGCGAGGTCCGCCGGGCGCAGCACGACCCGCAGCTCCCGGCAGACCGCGCCCTCCCGGGAGCGGGCGACGAACGACATCAGGATCAGCCGCAGCAGGCTGTCCTGGTCCAGGTAGTCCATCCGGGCGAGCCCCGACCCCACCAGCGGCATCGCCACGGAGCCCGTCCGGGCCCGCCGGTCGACGGCGTCCCAGAGCCGGTTGAGGCTGAACCAGAGGTCCTCGACGCCGGAGGAGGCCACCAGGTCGCGGCCCAGCCGGCTGTAGGCGGTGGCGAAGACCAGCCGCGACGGGGGGCCGAGGACGGCCACGGTGCCGAGCGGGTACCGGTCGAGCTTGCCGAGCGGCTTGTCCGCCCGGAGCTCACGGGACTGCGGGGCCACCGTGGCCAGGGCGGCGGCGAGTTCGGCGTCCAGTCGGTCCGGGTCGCCCTCGTAGCGCCGCCGCAGCAACTGGGCCTGCACACTGCTCCCGTCGATCAGCCGCCCGTCCGCCGGGGCGGTGTCGAAGGTGTCGCAGAAGCCGACGACGAGGTGGCCGGGGGCGGTGAAGAGGTCGCCGCCCTCCACCACCACGGCCATGTCGGGCCGCCGGAACTCCTGGCGCACCACCGGGACCGGACGCGCCCGCACCGCGCCCCAGAGCACGCAGGCCCCGGCCGTGCCGGCGGTCACCCAGCCGGGCGCGGGCAGTCCGTGGGGGAAGAGCGGCCCGGCGAGCTGCCCCGCCACCGCCAGGCCGCCGAAGGCGGCCGCGGTGTTCCGCAGGAAGGCGGCCGCCGTTCGCCGGGACACCGGCGAACGGCCCGCGAGCCGACCGCTCATCCGACACGCCCTTCATCAACGTTCCTGCGCGGCACGCCGGTTGCTATCCTGCTCGGTGCCTTGAGCGAGGCGGCTCCTGGCCGGGGACGAGGCGGGTGGGGGGTCCGATGGCGGGTGTCCGCGTGAGCGTGCTGGGGCCTGTGCGGGTGGAGTCCGACGGGGTTCCGGTGCGCCTGACGCCGCTGACCAGGCGGTTGCTGGTCCGGCTGGTGGCCGCGGACGGCGAGGCGGTGCCGGTCCGGCAGCTGCGCCGGGACGTCTGGGGCCGGCAGGCCGACCTCCCGGGCCAGGGCGCGCGGGGCCGCAACGAGGTGCAGAAGCGGGTGTTCGAACTGCGGCGCGCGATCGGCGGGGGCGACCGGACCGCCGGCGCGCGGGTCCTGCGCACCGAGCAGCTGTCGACGGCCAGGGGGTCGGAGACCGCCTACCGGCTGAGCCTCTCGGCGGCGGAGCTGGACTGCGCGCGGTTCACCGAGCTGGTCAACGAGTCCTTCCAGGTCGGACCGGCGATGGCCGCGTGGCGGCTGGAGGAGGCGCTGGGCATGGTCCGCGGCCGGCCGCTGGCGGAGGCCTCCGGCGAGGACTTCGCCGAACCGCTGATCCGCCGGCTGACCGGCCTGCAGGACACCGCCCGCCGGGAGCTGATCTCCTGCCGGGTCAGGCTCGGCCGGCCGGAACTCGCGCTGCCGGTCGCCGAGGCGGCGGTGCGGGAGCGTCCGGACGACCCGTCCTGGGCCTCCGAGCTCGGCCTGCTGCGCACCAGGCTGCGGGGCCGCTGGGACGACGAGCTGCTGCGCATCGCGCTGCCCGACCGGGCGATCGAGGTCGTGGTCGTGTGCGGGGACCTCTTCGAGCAGGAGGACGCGAATCTGGTGGCGGGCTTCACCGACACCTTCGACACCGAGATCGACCAGGACGTGGTGATCAGCCGCTCCAGCATCCAGGGGCAGCTCGTGGAGCGGCTCTTCGGCGGCCGCGGCGAGCTGCTGGACGCCGAACTGGAGCGGGCCCTGCGGTCCGTGCCGGTGGTCGAGCGCGAGCGCAGCCGGGACAAGCCCCGCGGGCGCCGACTGCGGTACCCGATCGGGACGACGGTGGCGGTGCCGCACGGGCGCCGGCAGGTCTTCGCCACCGCGTACTCGCGGCTGGGCAACGACATGGTGGCGAGGTCGCGTCCGGAGTACCTCGGGCTGGCCCTCGAACGGCTCTGGGAGTCGGTGGCCCTGCACGGGCGGTACCGTCCGGTCGCGGTGCCGATGCTCGGTTCGGGCCTCGCGCGGATCGTGGACCTGGACCGCGGGCGGCTCGCCAAGCTGATCGTGGAGTCCTTCGTCCGGGCCTGCCTGGGCGGCACCCCGGTCGCGTCCGAGCTGCGGATCGTGGTGCACCCGGACGACCTGCGCCGCACCGACCTGCTGGAGCTGGAGCGCTTCCTCCAGGAGGCACCGTACGGGTGCGGGTGACGCGCCGGCCGGGTGGCTGCCGGCGGGTCGTGGCCGGTGCCTCCGCATGCGTCCCTCCGGTGGTGGTGGCGGGCGGGAGCGGACGGCCCCGTCCCCCGTGCGGGTCATCCGCTCCCGAAGGACAGCACACCAGTCCGGCCGCTTCCGGGGAAAGGCGCCGGGTCTTCCGGTCCGCTTCCGATCCGGTCCGCTCCCGGCCGGGGGGTGCGCGGCCGGTGCCCCCACCCGCCCCCGGGCGGGCGGGGTGGTCAGCGGGCGGGCGCGAGGCGGCCGGCGGTGAGGGTGAGGACGGCGTCGGCGGCGGTGAGGGCGGTGTGGTCGTGGGTGACCAGGAGGGTGGTGCGGCCGCGGGTGGCGTCGAGGATGTCGGCCAGCACGGCGGCGGCGGTGTCCGGGTCGAGGCCCTCGGTGGGCTCGTCGAGGACGAGGACGGGCGGGTCGGCGAGCAGGGCGCGGGCCAGCAGCAGGCGTTGGCGCTGGCCGCCGGAGACGGTGGCGCCGTCGCCGCCGAGCATGGTCTCCCAGCCGCCGGGGAGGGACTCGATCCAGTCCAGCAGCCGGGCCCGGCGGGCGGCCTCGCGCAGCTCCCCGTCGGTGGCGTCGGGGCGGGCCAGCCGCAGGTTGGCGCGGATCGTGGTGTGGAAGACATGGGCGTCCTGGGTCATGCCGGTGATCACCCGGCGGACGTCGGCGCCCGCGCAGTCGCGCAGCTCGCGGCCGCCGACCCGGATGCTGCCGCTCTCGTAGGGGACGAACCGCATCAGCGCCGCGATCAGCGTGGACTTCCCGGAGCCGCTGGCGCCCACCAGGGCGACCCGGCGGCCGGGCGGCAGACGCAGGCTGACGCCGTCGAGCGCGGCCGGTCCGTCGGGGCGGTGGCGGACCCGCAGGCCGGTGATCTCGACGCCGAGCGGCCCGTCGGCGGCGGGCGGGAGCGGGAGCGGGTCGGCCGGGTCGGTGACCGGGGGCGGGGTGTCCATGAGGTCGGCGAGCCGGCGGGCGGAGGCCCAGACGCCGGTGAGCCGGCCGGCGGCGGCGGGCAGCGCGGCCAGGGCGTCGAAGGAGACCAGGGCGAGCACCGCGAGGACGGTGAGCCCGGCGGCGGGCAGCCGGCCGTCGGCGTGGGCGCGCAGGCCGAGCCAGGTGGCGCCGACGGTGGCCGCCGCCTGGAACAGCAGGACGGCGGCGGAGGCGAGCGAGGTGGTCAGCGCCGCGCGGCGCTCCAGGGCGGCGATCCGGGCGGCGGCCGCCCGGGTCCGCTGCTGGGCGCGGTCGCGGGCGCCGTACGCGGCGAGGTCGGCCGCGCCCGCGGTCAGGTCGACGGTGAGCGCGGCGAGTTCGGCGCGGGCGGCCTTCTCCGCCCGCCCGGTCCGGCGGGACAGCGCGAGCACCAGGGCGGGCACCAGCAGGCCCGCGACGGCGAGCAGCGCCCCGAGCAGCAGCCCGGCGGCGGGCAGCAGCGCCAGGGCGGTGCCGGTGGCGGCCGCCGCGACCAGGGCGGCCGCGGTGACCGGGACGACCACGCGCAGCAGCAGGTCCTGGGCGGCGTCGACATCGTCCACCAGGCGGGTCAGCAGGTCGCCGCCGCGGAACGCCGGGGTGCCGGCCGGGGCGAGCGGCACCAGCGCCTCGTACACCCGGGCGCGGAAGCCGGCGACGGCGCGCAGCACGCCGTCGTGGCCGAGCAGGCGGTCGGCGTAGCGCAGGGTGCCGCGGCCGAGGGCGAGGGCGCGGACGGCGACGACGGCGACGGCGACGGCGGAGATCGGCGGCTGCTCGGCGGCGCGGGTGATCAGCCAGGCGGCGGTGGCCATCAGGGCGGCGCCGCTGAGCTCGCTGCCGGCGGCGGCGAGCACGGCGGGCAGCAGCCGGCGCCAGTGCGGCAGCAGGTACCGCAGCAGCCGGACGGTGGGCCGGGGGACGGGCCGGGCGGCGGGGGCGGTCATGAGAGCACCAGCGGGTCGAGGACGCCCGCCCGGACGGTGACGATCCGGTCGGCGTGCGGCAGCAGGCTCCGGCGGTGGGCGACCACGATCGCGGTGCGCCCGCGCATCAGGTCGGCGGTGGCCCGGGTCACGGCGGCCTCGCTCTCCGGGTCGAGATGGGCGGTGGGTTCGTCCAGCAGCAGGATCGGCGCGTCCTTGAGGAACGCCCGGGCGAGGGCGATGCGTTGGCGCTGTCCGGCGGAGAGCCCGGCGCCGTGCTCGCCGAGCACGGTGCGGTAGCCCTGCGGCAGCGCCTCGGTGAAGCCGTCGGCGCAGGCGGCCCGGGCGGCCGCGCGGACCTCGGCGTCGCTCGCGTCGGGGCGGCCGAGGCGGATGTTGTCGGCGACGCTCGCGGCGAAGAGGTGCGGGCGCTGCGGCACCCAGGCGACCTGGGTGAGCCAGGCGTCGGGGTCGAGTGCGGCGAGGTCGGTGCCGCCGACCAGGACCCGGCCGGCGTCGGGGGTGGTGAAGCCGAGGAGGAGCGCGAGCAGGGTGGACTTGCCGGCGCCGCTCGGGCCCACCAGGGCGAGGTGCTCGCCGGGGTGGACGGTGAGCGAGACGGCGTCGAGCGCGGGCGCGGCGCGGTCGGGGTGGTGGACGGTGACCCCGTCGAGGCGCAGCGGCGCCGTCCGGCCGTCGGGGACGGGCGTGCCGTCGGGGACGGGCGCGCCGCCGGCGCGCGTCGGCGCGGGCTCCTCCTCGTCGAGGACGGCGAAGACCCGCTCGGCCACCGCGACGCCCTCGGCGCTGTCGTGGAACGCCGCGCCCGCCGCGCGCAGCGGCAGGTAGGCCTCGGGGGCGAGGAAGAGGACCACCAGGGCGGTGCGCAGGTCCAGTTCGCCGGCCAGCAGCCGCAGGCCGACCGGGACGGCGACCAGCGCCACCGACAGGGTGGCGACGGTCTCCAGGACGAGTGAGGAGAGGAACGCCACCCGCAGGGTCCGCATGGTGGCCCGCCGGTGGGCGTCGGCCATCTCCCGGACCACGCCGCTCTGGTGGTGCTCCCGGCCGAAGGCGCGCAGCGTCGGCAGTCCGGCGACGACGTCGAGGAAGTGGCCGCCGAGCCGGGCGAGCAGCCGCCACTGCCGGGCGGTGCGGCGGGCGGTGTGCATCCCGACGAGCGCGCCGAACACCGGGATCAGCGGGAGGGTGATCACGATGATCAGCGCCGAGGTCCAGTCGGTCCCGAAGAGCCATCCGACGACCACGGGCGGGACGACGGCGGTCGCGGCCATGGTGGGCAGGTAGCCGGTGAGGTAGGGGTCGAGGGCGTCCAGGCCGCGGGTGAGCAGGGTGGCCGTCCCGCCGTGCCGCTGGGCGGCCAGCCGGCGCGGGCCGGTCCGCCGGAGGCGGGCGGCGAGGCGCTCGCGCAGGGCGCGCTTGGCCTCGGCGGCGGCGCGCTGGGCCAGGGTGCCGCGGGCCCAGGTGAGCAGGGCGCGAAGGGTGAGGACGGCGGCCAGGGCGGCGAGCGCGGTGGGGTGCGGGCCGTGTCCGGCGAAGCCGTCCGCGAGCAGGCCGGCCAGCAGGGCGGCCTGGCCGACGACGAGGCCGGCGCCCAGCAGGGCCAGTCCGGTCGAGGTGGCCAGGTGGCGTCGCACCACCGGGAGTTCGCGCCGCAGGCGGCGTTCGGCCGGCTTCATCCCGTTGCTCCCTCCCGGGGCGTGCCCGGCGTGCGGTGCGGTCGGCGTCCACGGCCCGGCGGCCGGCGGCGACAGGGCCGCCGGCCGCCGGCGGGCGGTCAGAAGTAGCTGGGGTGGCGCAGGCCGGTCCGGCCGCGGAACGCCCACCAGCTCCAGGCCTGGTACGCCAGGATCAGCGGGACGACCACCACTCCGAACCCGATCAGCAGTTTCAGCGTGGCCTCGTCGGCGACGGCGTCGCCGACGGTGATCCCCGCGCCGGAGGCGGCGGTCAGCAGGTACGGGTACTGGCCGGCCCCGATCAGCGCCACCGGCAGCGCGGTCGCGGCGCAGGTGGCGGTGAAGGCCAGCCCGGCGCGGCCGCGGCTGAGGAACCACCAGCCGGCCGCGACGGCGGCGGCGATCAGCGCGAACAGCACCACCGAGGTGGCCGTCCTGGTCATCGAGGCCCCCACGCCGAACAGCGAGAGCACCAGCCCGAGGGCGCTCGCGGCGCCCGCACCGGCGACCAGGGTGGCTCCCACCCGCCGTGCGGTGGCGGCGAGTTCGGGCTCGGAGCGGAGCGCGACGAAGGCCGCGCCGTGCCCGGCGAAGAGCAGCGCGGTGGCCACCCCGCAGGTCAGCGCGAACGGCCCGAAGACATCGCCGAGGCCGAGGTGGAAGGAGCCGTCAGCCCGGCGGGGCACGCCGTGCAGCAGCAGGCCGACCACGATGCCCCAGCACACGGCGGGCAGCGCGCCGCCGAACACCACCAGGGCGTTCCAGAGCCGCAGCGCCCGCGGGTCGCGGGAGCGGCCGCGCAGCTGGACGGCGGCGTTGCCGAGCACCAGGCCGAGCAGGATCGCCACGATCAGCGGGTACAGGCCGGACAGCAGCCTGCCCTCCAGGTGCGGGAAGGCGCCGAACATCACGCCGGCGAAGGCGACCAGCCACACCTCGTTGCCGAGGAAGAACGGGGCGATCGCGTCCAGCGCGGCGTTCCGTCCGACGGGGTCCCGTTCGGAGGGATCCCGTTCCCCGGCGCCCGGACCGCCGAGGAACGGGGACAGCATCTGCGCGCCGTAGTCGTAGCCGCCGAGCACGAAGTAGCCGGCGAGCAGCAGGCCGAGGAGGGCCAGCCAGAGGGTCTCCAGGCTCATGTAGCCCAACCTTCCGTCACATCAGGGGAGTTCATCGCGGTGCGGGATCCGTCGGGTGGCTCAGAAGACCGGGACCGGCTGCTTCTCGTCGGCGCCGCCCGGATCGGGCAGGTCGTCGGCGAGCGGATCGCCCGCGCCGAGCTGGGCGCCGTCCGGGCCGCGCCGGGCGAAGCGGGTGATCAGCGTCCAGTTGACCGCCGCGAGGGCGACGAAGACGGCGATGAACAGCGCGCAGGACACCATCAGGGAGCCCCGGCCGACGTTCGACAGCGCGTCGTCGACGGTCAGCTCGCCGTAGACCAGCCAGGGCTGGCGGCCGATCTCGCGCACCACCCAGCCGCCGACCGAGGCGATGAAGGGCAGCGGGATGATCGCGGTCATCAGGTAGGCGAGCCAGCGCCTGCGCACCAGCCGGTCCTTCAGCAGCAGGAAGACGGCGACGAACGTGATGGTCGAGACCGTGTTGCCGAGGATCGTCATCAGGTCCATCGAGTTCTTCACCCAGCCCTGCCAGGGCACGTAGTCCCCGGGGCCGTATTGGGCGACCAGCCGGGCCTGCTCCTCGGCCACGCCGCCGCCCTTGAGCAGGGCGGCCTTCATCGGCTGGGTCCGCTCGATCACCGGGACCTGCAGATTGCCGACGATGATGACGAAGAAGGAGGAGAGCATGCTCACCCAGACGCCCACCCGCAGCGAGCCGCGGAACAGCGCGGTCTCCCGGGTGCCCCTGGCGAAGTGCCAGGCGCTGATGCCGGCGACGAAGATGCCGCCGGTGGTGAGCGCGGCGAGCGCGATGTGGCCGAGCGCCACCAGGGCGTTGGCGTTGGTCAGCAGCGCGCCGAAGTCGGTCAGGTAGGCGGCGCCGTCGCGCACCTCGTAGCCCACCGGGTGCTGGAGGAAGCCGTTGGCGATCAGGATCCAGAACGCGGAGGCGTACGCGGTGAGCGCGACCAGCCAGATCAGCGCGACGTGCACACCGCGGCGCATCCGGCCCCAGCCGAAGATCCACATGCCGAGGAAGGTGGACTCGGCGAAGAAGGCGATCAGGGTCTCCAGGGCCAGCGGAGCACCGAAGACGTTGCCGGCGAACGTGCTCAGTCCGCTCCAGCTGAGTCCGAACTGGAACTCCATGACGAGGCCGGTCACGATGCCGACCGCGTAGTTGATGACGTACAGCTGGCCCCAGAAGCGGGTCATGCGCTCGCGCACCGCGCGGGTGGCGGGGTCCCGGGTGTACGCGGCCCGGGTGTGCATGAACGCCACGATGGGGACCAGCCCCATGGTGAGGATGACGAAGAGCCAGTGCACGCTGGTGGTGGCCGCGAACTGGAGTCGGGCCAGATCCGCAGCGCTCATGATGCGACCTTCCTGGGGGGCCGGTCGGCCTCCGGGTCGGCGGACGGGAGAGGGAGGGCGGAGGGGGACGGAAGGGGAGGGGACGGAAGGGGGGAGGGGCTCCTCGCTTCGCGTGTGCAGGTGGCGGGCATCGCTGCCCGCCACCTGTACGACGAACCCCGCCGACGACGTTAGGCGAGGATTGCTTATGCCTTCCAAGACCGGTTTTGCTATGTACGGATAGCCCGTCAGGCATCAACCGAGGTGAACCGTGGATTTGCTGCAGTTGCGCCACTTCCAGACCGTCGCCCGTTTCGAGCACATCAGCCGCGCCGCCGAGGAGCTGAACGTCGCCCAGCCCTCGCTCAGCCGCACCATCGCCCGGCTGGAGGCCGAGCTGGGCACCCCGCTCTTCGACCGGCAGGGCCGGCGGATCCGGCTCAACCAGTACGGCGCGGTGTTCCTGCGCCACGTCGACCGCGCGCTGAGCGAGCTCGACGACGGCCGCCGGGCGCTGCGCGAGGCCCGGGAGACCGGGCTCGGCCGGGTCGGCGTCGCCTCCGAGACCCTGCTGACCGTCACCCATCTGATGGGCGGCTTCCGGGCCGCCTTCCCGGGCGCCGAGGTGCGGCTCTTCCAGTCGAACGTCGAGGAGATGGACCGCCAACTGCGCGCCGGTGAAGTCGACTTCTGCGTGGCCTCGCAGCCGCTGGCCGGCCCCGACCTGGAGACGGTCGAACTGCTCCGCGAGGAGGTGCTGCTGGCCGTGCCGCGCGGGCACTGGCTGGACGGCCGGGAGAGCGTGACCATCGCCGAGATCGCCGACGAACCGTTCGTCACCACGCGCCGCGGACACTGGCAACGCGCCCTGCTGGAGCGGCTGTTCGCGACCGAGGGGCTCACCCCCCGGCTGTCCTGCGAGGGTGATGAGCCGGGGGCCAGCCAGGACATGATCAGCAGCGGTCTGGGCATCGGCCTGATCCCGGCGATGTCCCGGCTGGCCGGCACCGACACCCACGTCCCGGTGGCCTGGGTGCACGTGGAGGCCCCGAACTGCTACCGGGTGCTCACCCTGGTCTGGAACCGGGCCGCCTACCACTCCGAAGCGGCCCGCCGCTTCCGCGAGTTCACCATCAGCAGGCCGCTCATGACGCACCGTCGGCCGGATCCCCGGATGCTTCGCGAGCGCACCTGACCGCCCCGGGGGAGCCCGGTGATCGATCCTGGCGTGGCCCATGGGGCTTTGCTACGCTCGAACGCGCTGCCGTGTTTCCGGCCGAGGGCGTCGCGTGTCCGAACGGCCGCTGTGAGACGGCGGGTTGGCGGAGGCAGCGGTCTTCGGTCCAACCACACCGGCGGCGCCGTCCTGCCTCCCTTCCGTCACGTGACCGGTGCCCGTTGATACCGGCGCGCCCTCGCGCGCCCGGGCGCCATCGAGGAGTTCCGCCATGCCCAAGATCACCTACGTCGCCGTCGACACGACGGAGCGCACCATCGACGTCCCGGTCGGCACCAGCGTGATGCGCGGCGCCGTCTTCAACGACGTCGACGGCATCGTCGCCCAGTGCGGCGGCAACCTGCAGTGCGCCACCTGCCACGTCTACGTCGACGAGTCGGCGCTCGACAAGCCGGAGCCGATCCAGCCGGACGAGGACGACATGCTGGACTTCACCGCCTGCCCGCGCCGGGCCAACAGCCGGCTCAGCTGCCAGCTCACGGTGACCGAGGCCATGGACGGGCTGGTCGTGCACCTCCCCGAGCGGCAGAAGTGATGGCCTTCGCCACCGGAGCCCCGGCGGGCCGCCCGGAGCCCGGCCACCCCGCGTCGGTCGTCATCATCGGGGCCGGCCAGGGGGGCTACCAGACGGCCGCCTCGCTGCGCGACCACGGCTACCGGGGGCGGCTGGTGCTCATCGACGCCGAGGACGGACTTCCCTACGAGAGACCCCCGTTGTCGAAGGCCTACCTCAGGGGGGAGACGGACGAGGGCCGGCTGTGGCTGCGGCCGGTCAGCTACTACGCGCGCCAGTCGATCGAACTGGTCGCGGGCTCGGTGACGGCGCTCGACCCGGCCGCCCGTACGGTCCGCCTCGCCGACGGCCCGGTGTTCGGCTACGACCACCTGGTGCTGGCCACCGGGGCCGCCCCGCGCACGCTCGCCGTGCCGGGTGCCGCCCTGCGCGGCGTGCACACCCTGCGCACCGCCCGGGACGCCGCCGCCCTGCGGTCCTCGCTCGGCGCGGCCCGGCACGCGGTGGTGGTGGGCGCCGGGTTCATCGGCCTGGAGTTCGCCGCCGCGGCCCGGCGGGCGGGCTGCGAGGTGACGGTGGTCGAGGCCCTCGACCGCCCGCTGGCCCGGGTGGTCTCCGCCCGCACCGCCGGGCACTTCACCCGGCTGCACCGGCGGGAGGGCAGCCGGCTGCTGTTCGGCCAGGGCGTCGCGGCCCTGCACGGCGACGAGCGGGACCGGGTCACGGCGGTGGAGCTGGCCGACGGCACCCGGCTGCCGGCCGACCTGGTGCTGGCCGGGATCGGGGTGGTCCCGCGCACCGGCCTGGCGGCGGCGGCCGGGCTGCGGGTGAGCGGCGGCATCGCCGTCGACTCCCACCTGCTGACCAGCGACCCGCACATCTCGGCGGTCGGCGACTGCGCGGCGTTCCCGCAGGTGCGCTCGGGCAACCGGCTGCGGCTGGAGTCGGTGCAGAACGCCGTCGGCCACGCCGAGACGGTGGCCGCCCGGCTGACCGGCACGGCCCGCGGCTACAGCGAGCTGCCGTGGTTCTGGAGCGACCAGTTCGCCACCACCGTGCAGATCGCCGGCCTGGACGAGGGGCACGACACCGAGGTGGTGCTCGGCGACGACCCGGACGCGTTCTCGGTGCTGCTGTTCCGCGCCGGCGAGCTGCAGGCGGTGGAGTCGGTCAACCGGCCGACCGACCACCTGGCGGCCCGTCGGCTCCTTGACCGAGGCGTGGTGCTGAATCCGGTCGATGCCGCCGCCCCCGGCTTCACCCTGCGCGGCCACCTCGCGAGCCACCGCGGCGGCCCGGCGGTGCCCGTGGGCTGACCGGCCAGGGGGCCGGTCCCCGCTGCTCCGGCGCCCGCCCGCGGTTCGGGGCGGGCGCCGGACAACGGAACAATGGATTCCGAGAACACCGGCCCCACGCCTTTCACGGGTGCGGCCGGATAACAAACGTTCTTTTATCGCCGGACGGTTTTCGGCCATGCCCGCGGGGGGCTTGCGGCGATCGAACCTTCACACTTAGTTCATAGGTCGCTGTTGCGGAATCATCTGCCTCTGAGGCAGGATTCAACAAGATCGCTTGCTTGCTCATTCACTCACCCGAATAACAAACAGGGGATACGACTGTGCCTGAATCCGCCAGCCCGCAGGGATTCGCCGACGACGCCGAGCTGCGCCGCCTGAACCGCGCCACCGTCGAGCGGTACATGCACACCCTCGGCCAGGACCGGCTGCGCCGGCACGAGCTCTTCACCGAGGACGGCGTCGGCGGTCTGTGGACCACCGACACCGGCTCCCCGGTCGCCACGCACGGCCGGGACCGCCTGGGCGAGCACGCCGTCTGGTCGCTGAAGTGCTTCCCGGACTGGGAGTGGTACAACATCGAGATCTTCGAGACCCAGGACCCGAACCGGTTCTGGGTCGAGTGCGACGGCCGCGGCAAGATCCTCTTCGGTGACTACCCGGACGGTTACTACGAGAACCACTTCATCCATTCGTTCGAATTGGAGAACGGGCGGATAAAGCTGCAGCGGGAGTTCATGAACCCCTTCCAGCAGCTGCGTGCCCTGGGAATTCCGGTGCCCGAGGTGAAGCGCACCGGAATACCCACCTGACAACTCAAGAAATCCACCGCCGGATCGGAGTACGTCGTGGAAGACGTCATACGGGAGATTCGTATCCGCGGGGCGCTGCACCAACCCGAATGGAGCGACCTCCTCCAGGTCAGCCGGGTGGGCGAGGCACTCGCCTCGCGTCCCACCCTGGTCCAGCCGGACGAGCTGGCCACCTTGCGCACCCTGCTCGGAAAAGTGGCGGCCGGCGAGGCGCTGGTGCTGCAGTCCGGGGACTGCGCCGAGGATCCGCAGGAATGTACACGTCAACACGTGGCGCGAAAGTCCGCGCTGCTCGACCTGCTCGCCGGGACGCTCGGTCTGCGAACCGGTAAGCCCGTCCTGCGCGCGGGCCGCATCGCGGGACAGTTCGCCAAGCCCCGCTCCAAGCCCACCGAACTCGTCGACGGGGTCGAACTCCCGGTCTTCCGAGGTCACATGGTGAACGGCCCGGAGCCGGACCCGGAGGTCCGCCGGCCCGACCCGCTGCGCATCCTCACCGGCTACATGGCGGCCGGTGACATCGTCGAGCACCTCGGCTGGCGCGACCGCGCGGCCGGCCGTGAGGTGGTCGAACCCCTGGTGTGGACCAGCCACGAAGCCCTGCTGCTCGACTACGAGATGCCGATGCTGCGGGTCGACGACAAGGGCCGGCTGTACCTCGGCTCCACCCACTGGCCGTGGATCGGCGAGCGCACCCGCCAGGTCGAGGGCGCCCATGTCGCCCTGCTGTCCCAGGTGGCCAACCCGGTGGCCTGCAAGGTCGGCCCCACCATGGAGCCCGACGAGCTGCTCGCCCTGTGCGAGAAGCTCGACCCGTGGCGCGACCCCGGCCGCCTCACCCTCATCGCCCGGATGGGCGCCGAGGCCGTCGCGGACCGGCTGCCGAAGCTCGTCGACGCCGTCCGCGCCGCCGGCCACCCCGTGGTGTGGCTCAGCGACCCGGTGCACGGCAACACCTTCACCGCCCCCGGCGGCCGGAAGACCCGCCTGGTGGGGACCGTCGCCCTGGAGGTCGCCCGGTTCGTCGAGGCGGTGCGCGGCGCGGGCGGCGTCGCCGGCGGGCTGCACCTGGAGACCACTCCGGACGACGTGACCGAGTGCGCGTCCACCGAGGCCGACCTCGACACCGTCGGCGAGCGCTACACCTCCGGCTGCGACCCGCGCCTCAACCCGGCCCAGGCCGTCGCCGTGGTGTCCTCCTGGGCCGCCTGACCCGGTCCGCCGCACCACCCCACTCCGGCGGCCCCGCCGCCCCGCTCCGCGCGTTCCCCTCACACCCTCGCATCACGCAGAGAACCGGAGCCATGACCGGCATACCCCCCATCCCGTCGTACCCGTTACCGGCCGAGGGCGACCTGCCGCCGGCCGTCGTGTCCTGGACCGCCGAGCCGCACCGCGCCGTCCTCCTCGTCCACGACATGCAGCGGTACTTCCTCGACCCCATCCCCGACAGCACCCGCGACGCGCTGGTGCGCAACGCGGCCCGGCTGCGCGAGCGCTGCGCCGCGCTGGGCGTCCCGGTCGCCTACACCGCCCAGCCGGGCGGCATGACCGACGAGGAGCGCGGCCTCCTCAAGGACTTCTGGGGCCCCGGCATGCGCCCCGCCCCGGAGGACCGCCAGGTGGTGGACGCCCTGGCGCCCGCCGAGCACGACTGGATGCTCACCAAGTGGCGCTACAGCGCCTTCTTCCGCACCGACCTGCTCCAGCGGATGCGCGACGGCGGCCGCGACCAGCTGGTGCTCTGCGGCGTCTACGCCCACGTGGGCGTGCTGGCCACCGCGGTCGAGGCCTTCACCAACGACATCCAGGTGTTCTTCGTCGCCGACGCCACCGCCGACTTCTCCGCGGAGTACCACCGCTCGGCGCTCACCTACGCCGCCGAGCGCTGCGCCCGCGTCACCACCGTCGGGGGGCTGTTCCGATGACGGCCGACCGCTACGAGCCGGACCTGCTCCACGAGGTGCTCGCGGGCCGCCCGGAGGCCTTCGCCCTGCTGCACCGGCCGGCCGCGGCCGCCGACGGCGGGAGCGGCGGCCCGGTGGTGGAGGTGCTGACCGGCACGGTCGCCCTGCCGGCCACGCTGGCCGGCGTCCGGCTGCCCCCGGCCCCGGAGCCCGGGGCCGGGGAGCGGCACGAGGTGCTGGTCGTGGTCCCCTACCGGCAGCTCGCCGAGCGCGGCTTCGAGGCCGCCGACGACGGGACGCCGCTGGTGGCGATGACCGTGACCGGCCAGCAGCGGCTGCCGCTCGCCGAGGCGCTGGTCCGCCTCCCGGACGTGCCGACCACGCTGGCCGGCGGTGCGTTCGACGTCGGCGACGAGGCGTACGCCGAGGTGGTGAGCCGCATCGTCGAGGAGATGATCGGCACCGGCGAGGGCGCCAACTTCGTCATCCGGCGCACCTTCGTCGCCGACATCACCGACTACGGTCCGCTCAGCGCGCCCGCGCTGTTCCGCCGGCTGCTGGAGCGGGAGGCCGGTGCCCACTGGACCTTCCTGGTCCACACCGGCACCCGCACCCTGGTCGGCGCCTCGCCGGAGCGGCACGTCAGCCTGCGCGGCGGCACGGCGGTGATGAACCCGATCAGCGGGACCTACCGCTACCCGCCGTCCGGGCCGACCCTCTCGGGCGTGCTGGAGTTCCTCAGCGACCGCAAGGAGACCGACGAGCTCTACATGGTGCTCGACGAGGAGCTCAAGATGATGTCCCGGATCTGCGCGGCGGGCGGGCGGGTGGTCGGCCCGTACCTCAAGGAGATGGCCCGGGTCGCGCACACCGAGTACCTGATCGAGGGCCGCACCGACCGCGATGTGCGGGAGGTGCTGCGCGAGACCATGTTCGCCCCCACCGTGACGGGCAGCCCGGTGGAGAGCGCCTGCCGGATCATCCGCCGCTACGAGCCCGGCGGCCGCGGCTACTACAGCGGCGTCGCGGCGCTGATCGGGCGGGACGCGGCGGGGGAGCGGGTGATGGACTCCGCGATCCTGATCCGGACCGCGGACATCACTGCGCGCGGCCGGATCGGCATCGGGGTGGGCGCCACCATCGTGCGGCACTCCGACCCGGCCTCGGAGGCGGCGGAGACCAGGGCCAAGGCGGCCGGGCTGGTCGCCGCGCTCGACGGGGGCGGAGAGAAACGTTTCGCCAACCATCCGAGCGTGCTCCGCGCCCTGGAGTCCCGCAACGACTCGATCGCCGGCTTCTGGCTCGCCGACACCGAGGCCCGCGCCTCGGCCCGGCCCGAACTCGCCGGGCGCAGCGTCCTGGTGGTCGACGCGGAGGACACCTTCACCTCGATGATCGACCAGGAGCTGCGCTCGCTGGGCCTGCGGGTCACCGTCCGCCGGTTCGACGAGGAGTACGCCTTCGAGGGCCACGACCTGGTCGTGATGGGGCCGGGGCCGGGCGACCCGCAGGAGGCCGCGCACCCCAAGATGCGGCATCTGCGCGGTGCGATCGACACCCTGCTGGCGGAGCGCCGGCCGTTCCTCGCGGTCTGCCTCAGCCACCAGGTGCTCGGGCTGCGGCTCGGCCTGCCGGTCCGCCGCCGTACGGTCCCCAACCAGGGCGTGCAGCAGGAGATCGACCTCTTCGGCAGCGTCGAACGGGTCGGCTTCTACAACACCTTCGCGCTGGTGAGCGCGGCGGAGGAGTTCGCCGCGGCCGGCGTCGGCCCGGTCCGGGTCAGCCGGGACCCGCTCACCGGCGAGGTCCACGCGCTGCGCGGGCCCGGCTTCGCCTCACTCCAGTTCCACCCCGAGTCCGTCCTCACCCGGGAGGGGCCGCGGATCGTGGCCGCCGCCCTGTCCGGACTGCTCGGCCCGGCGCGGGTCCCCGACCCGGCCTGACCCCTCCGGGACCGCCGGGCCGGTGCCTCCCCCCGTGTGCGCCGGTCCGGCTCCGCCCTGCCCGGCTCCGCCCTGTCCCGCCCCGCCCGGCCCTGCCGGGTCCCGCCGCGCGCCGCGCCGTGCCCGGCCGTCGCGGGGCGGCAGCCGCAGTCACGATTCACGATTCACGATTCGCGATCCCCGATTCCCGAATTCCCAACGACGAGTGGGAGAACCCATGCACCAGTACGTCGTCGTCGACGCCTTCGCGCGCCGGCCGCTCACCGGCAACCCGGTGGCGGTCTTCTTCGGGGCCGACGACCTGTCCACCGATCAGATGCAGCGCATCGCCCGGGAGATGAACCTCTCGGAGACCACCTTCGTCCTCGCCCCCGAGCAGGGCGGCGACCACCATGTGCGGATCTTCACCCCGGTCAACGAACTCCCCTTCGCCGGGCACCCGTTGCTCGGCACGGCGATCGCCCTGGGCGAGCGCACCGAGGCGGGCACGCTGCGGATCGAGACCGCGATGGGCGTCATCCCGTTCGAGCTGGAGCGGGAGGACGGCCGGACCGTCGCGACCAGCATGCGCCAGCCGGTGCCGGTCTGGGAGCCGTTCGACCGCGCCGAGGAGCTGCTGTGGGCGCTGGGGGTGGGCGCCTCCACGCTCCCGGTGGAGATCTACCGCAACGGCCCGCGGCACGTCCTGGTCGGCTTCGAGAGCGTCGAGGCGCTCTCCAAGGTGGACCCGGACCACCGCGCGCTGGCCCGGTTCCCGGACATGGCGACCAACTGCATCGCCGGCTCCGGGACCGTCTGGCGCAACCGGATGTTCTCGCCCGCGTACGGGGTGGTGGAGGACGCCGCGACCGGTTCCGCCGCCGGCCCGATCGCCATCCACCTGGCCCGGCACGGCCTCGGTGCCTACGGGCAGCGCATCGAGATCACCCAGGGCGTCGAGATCGGCCGCCCCTCGCCGATGGGCGCCCTGGTGCACGGCGAGGGCGACCGCGTCGACAGCGTCGAGGTCTCGGGCCACGGTGTCGTCACCATCGAAGGAGTCCTGCATGTCTGACCGCACGCCCGGCGCGTCGAAGCGTTCCGAGTCGCTGACCGGGACGGTCGTGGTCGACTTCCCGGAGTTCCGCACCCCGCCGGCCGAGCCGATGGGCCTGCTGAACTCCTGGCTGGCCGCCGCGGCCGGCCACGGGGTGCGCGAGCCGCGCGCGCTCGCGCTGGCCACCGCCGACGCCCGGGGCCGCAGTTCGTCCCGGATCCTGGTGATCAACCGGGTCACCGAGCGGGGCATCGTCTTCGCCACCCACGCCGGCAGCCAGAAGGGCCGGGAGCTGGCGGAGAACCCCTGGGCGTCCGGCGTCCTGTACTGGCGGGAGACCAGCCAGCAGATCGTCCTGGCAGGGCCGGTGCGCCGGCTGCCGGACGCCATGGCCGAGGAGCTGTGGGCCGCCCGGGCGGTGTTCACCCACCCGATGACCACGGTCTCCCGGCAGAGCCGGCCGGTGGAGGACCTCGACCACTTCGAGGAGATCCGGGCCAAGGCCCTGGAGCTGGGCCGGCCGGGGCAGCCGCTGCCCCGGCCCGCCTCCTACACCGCCTTCGAACTGGTGCCCGACGTCCTGGAGTTCTGGGCCGACGGCACCGACCGGCTGCACGAGCGGCTGCGCTACGACCGCACCGCCGACGGCTGGGGGGTCAGCCGGCTCCAGCCCTGATCCCCGCGCGGCGCCCGCGCCGCGCAATCCCCGCCCCCGCCTCAGGAGATGTCATGACCTCGCCACAAATCTTCACCGACCACCACGACCTGCGCGCCCGCAACCGCCGGGCCGTCGAGCGGTACCTGGAGACCGGCCCGCAGGCCCGGCTGAGCCGGTACACCCTCTACACCGAGGACGGCACCGCCGCGCTCTTCTACACCGACATCGGCCGGCCCATCGTGGTCACCGGCCGGGAGAAGCTGAAGCGGCACAACGAGCTCTCGCTGGAGGTCCTGCCCGACTGGCAGTGGTCCGACGTCCGCCTCTACGAGACCCAGGACCCGGACCTGATCATGGTCGAGTGCGACGGCGAGGGGACGATCCGCTTCCCCGGCTATCCCGAGGGCCGCTACCGCAACCACTTCATCCACGGCTTCAGCCTGCGCGACGGCCTCATCGCCGCCAGCCGCGAGTACACCAACCCGATCGAGCACATGAAGTCGCTCGGCATCCGGACCCCGCACATCCGGCGGGACTGGATCCCCACCGACTGACCGGCCGGCCCGGGGAGTCCGGGTGCCGCCCGTACGCACCGAGGAGATTCGATGGAGTTCCACCCGTGTCCCCGCAACCACGGACGGGCGGTCCCCGCCGCCGCCGGTTCCGTCCTCTGCGCCCCGTGCATCGGACAGCTGGAGCGCACCCTGCGGGCGCTGCCCGAACTGCACCGGGAGTGCCTGCACCACATCCAGTCCGAGCCCCGGCGGCGCAACCCCACCAAGGTCTCCGGGACCCGCCGCCGGGACCGGCTCAACCTGGCGGCGATCGACGCGCGGGACAACATCCTGGCGATCCTGGAGTCCTGGTCGCACTTCGCCGCCGAGCGGCTCGGCACCACCGCGGTGATCCGCTCGGTGCCGCACCTGGCGAGGTTCCTCGGCCGCCACCTGGACTGGCTGACCGCGCAGCCGCCGGCCGCCGAGTTCGCCGACGAGATCGAGGACCTGCGGGTCGAACTGCTCAACACGATCGACCCCGAGGCCGCCGACCGCCCCGCGCCGCCCGTGCGGGACTGCGTGGTGGAGGGCTGCCCGGGGACGATCGACACCGCACCGCGGCACACCACCGGGGGACGGAGCAGCATCGGCTGCTCGTCCGGACACTCATGGGGGACACCCGAATGGCTCACGCTCCGGCATCTCATGGACCAGCGGCGAACGGCGGCCGTCTGAGCCGCCCGCCCCGCCACCGGCTGGTGCCGACGAACGTCGCCGCGCTCGCCGCGGGCGTCTCGGAGGCGACCATCCGCAAGTGGGTCAGCCGGGGGAAGATCACCCGCTACGGCTCGCCCGGCCGCTCGGAGTTCGACATCGAGGAACTCGCCGCGATCGCCCTGCGCCGGCAGGCCTGAAGGCACCGGCCCCGAAGGCCGGGACGAACCCCGCGGATCCGCTGCCGGGCGGGCGGCAACACCGCCCGTCAACGGATCCGCGGGTGCTCCGGGCCGGGACCGGGGGCGCCGTCAGCGCCGCACGTAGCGGCGACGGTGCCCGCCGATCCCCGCCAGCCGGAACGGGCCGGTGGTCTGCTCCGGGGCCGGGTGGTCGCCGCCGTCCGTCGGCAGCGACCACCGGTGCAGCTCGCGGTAGCGGTCGTAGCCGATCGGCCGGCGCCGCTCGATCGCCGCCCGGTGCTCCGCCGTGCGCAGGTGCGCCCGGTAGCCCGGTACCACCGTTCCGGCGAAGAACTCCGCGACGCTGCCCGAGCCGTAGCTGAGGAAGCCCACCGCCCGCCCGTCGAGGTCCTCCCGCCGGTCGAGCAGCGCGGCCAGGCCCAGGTACACCGAGGCGGTGTAGCTGTTGCCGATCACCTCGTTGTACGCGGTGGTCGCCTCCAGCGCCCGCCGGACCGCCGCCTCGTCGGTGTCGTACCCGGCGGAGTTCAGCAGGTGGCGGTGCGCCTTGTAGGCCATCCTGGTGAACGGCTGGTGGTAGCAGAAGGCGTCGAACGCCTCCAGCGGCCGGCCGCCCTGCTCGCCGTAGTCCTTCCACGTCCCCTGCACGGCCTGGAGGTAGGCGCCGATCGACTCCTGGCCGTCGACCAGCGCGGCGTCCCGGTAGTTCGGCCGCCAGAAGTCCATGACGTCGGCGGTGAACAGGCCCGAGGGCTCCTCGATCCGCACCAGCGCCGGGTCCGCGGTGACCAGCATGGCCACCGCGGCGGCGCCCTGGGTCGCCTCGCCGGGGCTGTCCAGGTCGTACCTGGAGACATCGCTCGCCACCACCAGGACCTTCTGCGCGGGGTCGCGGTGGATCAGGCCGAGGGCGAACTGCAGGGCGGCGGTGGCGCCGTAGCAGGCCTGCTTCAGCTCGACCACCCGGGTCGCCGACGGCAGCCCGAGCAGCGAGTGGACGTACACGCCGGCGGCCTTGGCCTGGTCGATCGAGGACTCGGTGGCGAACACCAGGGTCCGGATGCCGTCCGC
Organism: Kitasatospora sp. NPDC097605; assembly: GCF_040302725.1. NCBI lineage: Bacteria > Bacillati > Actinomycetota > Actinomycetes > Kitasatosporales > Streptomycetaceae > Kitasatospora > Kitasatospora sp. NPDC097605. Next base: position 113,760 of record NZ_JBEOSF010000017.1, read on the forward strand.
GCCGTGCCGGGCGACGACCGGGGCGGCGGCCGCGGCGCCCAGGGTGACGATGTCCTCGTCGGCGGCCGGCACGCTCATCGAGCGCTGGCCGATGCCCACGTGGTACTTGCCGACGGGGGTGCCGTTGTGCTCGGCGAGCGCCGTGTGCGGAAGCACGAACTCGGTGGTGGCGAAGGAGAGATCGTGGATCCCGGCGGTGCTGCTGCTGGACATCGGCTACACCCCGACCTTCTCCGGCGCGTTGCCGCGCTCCAGGTGGACGTGGGCGCGCATCAGCTCGCCCGGGTTGGTCTGCGCCGCGAGCAGCGACAGCTCGCCGCAGAGCACGGTCGCCGCCGCGATCACGGCCAGCCGGCGGGCGTTCTCGCCGGGCTCGCGGTCGGCCCGGCAGCCGAGCCGGGCCAGGTTGGTCTCCACGAAGGCGAGCCCCTTGCCGTTGCCCACCGTGCCGACGATCAGGTTCGGCAGGGTGCAGGCGAAATACAGGTCGCCGTCGCGGTCCTCGGCCATCACCACGCCCTGCGAGCCCTCGACGATGTTGGCCGCGTCCTGGCCGGTGGCCAGGTAGAAGCCGAGCAGCATGTTGGCGAAGTGGGCGTTGGCCGAACGGATGCCGCCGGCCAGCAGGGTGCCCAGCATGTTCTTGCGGACGTTCAGCCGGGCGACCTTCGCCGCCGTGGTGCGCAGCACGCCGGTGACCACCTCGCGCGGCACCAGCAGTTCGGTGACCACGTTCTTGCCGCGCCCCAGGATGCCGTTGACGGCGGTCGCCTTCTTGTCCGTGCAGTAGTTGCCCGAGATCGAGCCGTAGGAGATCCCCGGCACCGTGCGCAGCAGGTGCTGCAGCAGTACGTCCGAGGCGAGCGTCGCCATGTTGTGCCCGGACGCGTCGCCGGTGGTGAACTCGAACCGGAGGAACAGCAGGTCGGCGTTGATCTCGTGCCGCACGCCGACGAGTTCGGCGAACCGGCTGCAGCCGCGCACCACCTCCTTCAGCTCGTCGAGGCGCGCCTCGACGGTGCGGGCGGCGGCCAGCGCGGTCTGCGCGTCGGTCGCCTCGACCAGCACCGAGCGGGTCATCCGCTCGTCGACCAGGGTGGCCACGATGCCGCGCTCGGCGAGCATGGAGACCTTGGCGCCCCGGCCCACCGAGGGCCAGAGCGGGGACTCGTAGGTGGCCAGCGGGACGTGCGTCTCGGTGCTGGTGACGTTCCCCGAGATGCGCACCGGTCCCACCCAGCGCATCGGGACGCCGGCGACGGCGTGCTCGTCGGTCATCGGGTGCCTCCGGTGAGGTGGTCGGCCGCGGCGGCGGAGCGCCGGGCGAACGGCGCGGTGTCGATGCCGCGGTCGGCGCAGAACTCGCGCAGCGAGCCCTGGATCAGCAGGTCGCAGCGGGTCAGGTCGGCCGGGGCGGCCGCCCCGAGCATGGTCATCAGTGCCGCCAGCTGGTCGAGCCAGGTGGCGAGTTGGGCGACCAGGGCGTCCACGCCCTGGTCCATCAGGGTGCGCAGGAAGGTGCCGGAGGCCCCGACGCCCCGGGCGCCGAGCGCCAGCGCCCGGGCCACGTCGAGCGGGTGGCGCACGCCGCCGGAGGCCAGCACGGGCAGGTCCACGCCCTGCGCGTCCAGCAGGCAGGCGGCGGTGGACAGGCCCCAGCCCTCCAGGAAGGTGTAGTCGCGCAGGTCGCGCCGGCCGTTCTCGATCCGGGCGAAGTCGGTGCCGCCCCGGCCGCCGAGGTCGGCCACCCGCACGCCCAGCTCGGCCAGCAGCAGCACGGTCTCCCGGCTGAGGCCGAAGCCGACCTCCTTGACGATCACCGGGACGTCCACACCGGCCGCGATCCTGCCGATCTGCGGCACCCAGGCGGAGAACGAGCGGTCGCCCTCCGGCATCACCGTCTCCTGGACGGTGTTGACGTGGATCTGCAGGGCGTCGGCCGCCAGCAGGTCGACGGCGCGCCGGGCCCGCTCCACCGAGGCGGTGGCGTTGATGTTGGCCAGCACGAAGCCGTCCGGGTTCTGCTCGCGCAGCACGCTGAAGGTGCCGGCGCAGGACTCGTCCTTGAAGTACGCGCTCATCGAGCCGGAGGCGATCGGCACGCCGGTCTCCCGGGCGGCGATCGCGAGATCGCGGTTGATCCGGCCGGTCATCTCGCTGCCGCCGGTCATCGCGTTGATGTACAGCGGGACCGGCCAGGAGAGGCCGGCGAAGGTCGTGGCCAGCGACACCCGCGGCCGGTCGGTCCCGGCCAGGGCGTGGTGGACGAACGACACCTCGTCGAACTGGTTGCGCCCGACGTGGCCGTGCTGCTGCTCGACCGCGAGCCGGACGTGGTCGTCCTTGCGTTGAGAGATCATTCCTCGTTCCCTTCCGGGGCGGGACGCAGCGCCAGGGCTCGCACCCCGGCCGCGGCCCACCGTTCCCGTAACTGGTCGATGTCCGGCGGCTGCGTCGGCCCGTGCCCCGCGGTGTCCAGCAGGGCGATGCCGCAGTCGCCGCCCCCGGCGCCGGAGGGCTTGGCGGCGCCGCCCACGGCCTCGGCGGCGTCGCACAGCGCCGTCAGGGCGGGCGTGAAGACGCCCAGCCCGACCTCGTCGTCGAGCCGGGCCAACTCCCGCCGGGCGCGCCGGACCGCGTCCAGGAGCGCCGGCGGGTCGCCCCGGTCGAACGCCTCGGCGGCGGCCCGTACGCAGTCCTCGGCGGCGGCCGCGTACCGGCGGTGGGCGGCCGTGCCGCGCGGGGCGCGCCGGTCCAGGCCCGCCACCAGGTCCGCGGTGGAGGCGGGGGTTCCGGTCCAGCCGGCCTCCAGCGCCAGGCCGGGCACCGGCGGCAGCCGGCGCACCGCGAAGCCCGGCCAGGGCGCGGTCAGCGCCTCGGCCACGCCCCGGTGGCGGGCCAGGCCGAGCACGGCGGCCCGGTCGGGCGACCGGTAGGCGATCCAGCCGCCCCAGGTGCCGGCCGCGAGGTCGCCGCCGGAGCCCCTGGGGTCGAGGCCGGCCGACGCCAGCAGGGCCAGCCGGTACCGCTCCTCGGCGGACAGCGCCAGGCCGGCGTACCCGGCCACGGCCGCGACCGTCGCCACGGTCACCGCGCCGCTCGACCCCAGGCCGAACTTGACGCCGTTCTCGTGCAGTCGACTGCTGATCGCCAGCTCCAGCTCGGGCGCCGGGAGGCCGTGTTCGGCCAGCAGCCGGGCGACCGTCTCGACCGCGGCGACGACATGGGCCAGCTCGCGGCGGGCCCGGGCGGGGTCCGCCGCGCCGACCGGGTCGAGCCGGCCGGCCCGCCACCGCCAGCGCACCGGCGCGGCGGTGAGGTCGGAGGAGAGCAGCACCCCCGGGCCGGCGGCGGGCTCGGTGGCGGTGGCGGTGACGTAGCGGTCGACCGCCACCAGGACCGCCGCGCCGCCGGGCTCCACCACCGCGTACTCGCCCGCGACGAACAGCTTGCCCGGCGCGCTGCGCACCACCGGCGGACGGCCGGCGGTCATGCGTCCGCGCCCGGGTTCACGCCCGGGCCCGGGCCCGCGTCCAGCAGCCGGGCGCCCGGTCCCGGCCCGGCGATGTGCACCGCGCCGGCGCCGACGGCCCCGCGCACCGCCGCGGCCACCCGCTCGGCGTCCGCGCCCCGGCAGAGCACCTTGACGTTCGGTCCGGCGTCCATCGTGGCGTACGCCGCCACCCCGCCGCGCCGCAGCTCCCGCACGGTGTCCAGCACGGTCAGCGTGGCCGCCGAGAGGTAGCGCATCGCCGGCCGCGCCGCGAGCATCGTGGCGTGCATCCCGAGCGCGTTCCGCTCGGCGACCTCGCCCACCGCGTCGAGGTCGGCGCGGCGCAGCGCCTCCCGCATCTCGGCCAGGTCGGCCTGGCTGGAGGCGGCCCACGGCCGGTACAGCGGCGAGGTGTCGACGGTGCGGCGCATTGCCTCCCGGCTGGACACCGCCTTGGGCCCGGCGTCGACCACCGCGACCACCAGCGCCGGGTCCAGCGCGCGCACCGGCACCGCCAGCGGCTCGGCGTACGAGGCGAGGTCGGGGTCGGCGTGGCCGGGCTGCCCGGCGTGCCAGAGGGCGAAGCCGCCGAAGACCGACCGGGAGGCCGAGCCGGAGCCGCGCCGGGCCAGCCGGGAGAGCCCGGTGGCGTCGAGGCCGAGCCCGTACGCGGCGCCGGCGGCGGTGGCCAGCGCGGCGAACCCGCTCGCGGAGGAGGCCAGTCCGGCGCCGGTGGGCACGGTGTTGCGGGTCTCCACGACGGCCCGCAGCGGCAGTCCGGCGCGCTCGCGGACCAGGTCCAGGAAGGCGACCACCCGGCGCCGGGGCTCGCCGTCCAGCGGGACGCCGTCGAGGGCGACCGCGTCCTGCGCCGCGTCGGGGGCGAGCCGCACCCGGGTGGTGGTCGGGAAGACGTCCAGGGTCAGCGAGAGGCTGTCGGTCCACGGCAGGACCAGCCGCTCGTCCCGCTTGCCCCAGTACTTGACCAACGCGATGTTCGGGTGCGCGACGGCGGTGGCGTCCCCGGCGGCGGCCGGGTGGCCGGGCACGGCGACCGGCTGCTCAACGGTCATGGCCGGCCCGCTTCCCGAACGGCACCGACCAGGTCTGGACGGCGCCGGCCGCCAGCAGCCGGCGGGTGACCTCGGCCGCCTGCTCCGCCCGGGCCAGCGCGATCACGCAGCCGCCCATCCCACCGCCGGTGATCTTGGCGCCGAGGCCGCCGCCGGCCAGCGCGGCCCCGACCATCCCGTCGATCCGGTCGGTGCTCAGCCCGCCGGCGCGCAACAGCTCGTGGTAGTCGGTGAGCCGGGCGCCGAGCTGCTCCGGCCGGCCCTCGGCGAGCGCCCGCCGGGCGGTGTCGGTCAGCTCGGTGGCCCGGCGTACGAAGGCCTCCTGGGCGCCCGGACGGTCCCCGAAACCGCGGCGCAGCAACTCGACGGCGTCCTTGGTGCGGCCCGCGACGCCGCTGTCCGCGACGATGAACAGGCCCTCGCAGCCGATCGGCAGCTCCCGCGCCCGGCCGGCCCGGAACAGCAGCGGGGCGCTCGCGCCGACGGCCATCGCGTCGACGCCGCTGGCCCGCCCGTGCGCCACGTTCTCGGCGGTCTGCACCAGGTCGAAGGCCAGTCGGGGCGTCACCTCGCGCTCGAAGAGGTCGGCCAGCGCGTGCACCACCGCCCGGGCGCAGGCCGCGCTGGAGCCGAGCCCGCGGCCGACCGGGATCGCGCAGTCGATGATCACGTCGAGGTGCAGGCTGTCGGGCACGCCCAGGACGGCCCGGAACTCGGCGGTCAGCCGGTGCAGTCCGTGGGAGGCCTGGGTGGCCTTCGGCCGGGCCCGGTCGCCGGTCATGGTGAGGGAGAAGGTGTCGGGGTCGGCGGGCGACTGCGCGGAGTACCCGGCGGTGGCCGTGACGGCCAGCTGCGGCACCGGGAGGGCGAGCGCCGGGGCTCCGTAGACCACCGCGTGCTCGCCCAGCACGATGGCCTTGGCCCGGGCCCGGCCGGTGCCGACCGGGCGGGCGCCGCGCTGCTCCGGCAGCCCCTCGGCTGCGGCGGGTAGGGACAACGAACTCAGCTCCCCGTGTCGTTTCTGCATGGAGATCGCTCATCCAGGGTTCTCGGAAGGAAGGAATCCGGTGGCGGGCGGTGGCGGGGCCGCGCGCCGGAACGGCGAAGGGCCCGCCGGGGACCGCCGCGCGGTCCCCGGCAGGCCCCGGGCGGGAGTTGTCGGACCCTAGCTCTCGGCGACCAGCATCTTCTCGACCGGCGGCCGCCACTGGTAGTACGACTGGATCTTGTGGTACTCCCCCTTGGGCGTGACCGTGACGCCGTAGACGAAGTTGCGGCCCTCGGTGCTGTACGGGGCCTCCTTCACCAGCCGCTCGATCTGCGGGGCGACGGTGACCGGCAGCGCCAGCGGCTCGGGCGTCATGACCGAGTAGGTGATCCGCGAGATCTCCGGGGCGTCCCAGCTCAGCGTGGCGTACATGACGAACGCCTTCTCGTTGAACGCCAGCAGCTCGTCGCTGGGCCCGGGCAGGCCGATCTCGTCGAGCATCGAGCGGACGCCCTCGGGCCCGAAGGTCTCCCGCGGCACCCGGCCGGAGGCGCCGCCCCCGAAGTAGAGGTTGACGGTCCGGCTGCCGTAGTCGATGCCGACCGTGCTGACGATGTCGGACAGCCCGTAGCGGTCGAAGACGTCCAGGTGGGTGCCGATGCTCTCCGGCGCGGACGGCAGCGCCATCACCTCGCGGACCGTCAGCAGCCGCTCGACGGTGGGGAAGGACCACGCCTTGGTGAACCCGGCGCGGACCCCGAAGTCCACGCCGCAGCTGGTGATCGGCAGCTCGCCGTGCACCTCGGCCAGCAGCCGGCCGACGGGGTGGCCGGTCCCCTCGGTGAGGCCGTTGGCCAGCGCGACGGCGTACGGGTCGAGGCCCCGGGGGAGCATGGTGAACCGGCAGTCGAGGTCATCGGTGCCGCGCGGGCTGTTCTGCACCCGGAAGGAGATCACCGACTCCTCCAGCACGTCCCGGTAGGCGGTCAGCACCGGCCAGACCGTGTCGCGCTCGAAGGGCACGTCCACCACGCGGGCGGTTCCCTCGATGGCCGCGTAGAAGTTCTCCAGGAAGGCGCTTTCCGACATGCTTCCTCCACTGTGCAGTCGTGGCGTGCGTGTGTGGACGTCCCCCCGCGCACGCCGCGGCTCGGGCGGGTGGCGGACTACTGAGGGGGAACCGGTGCTCGTGTCGGCCGCGGACCTGGTCCGACCTGCGCGGACCGGCGGCTGCGACACTCAACCCCTGCCCCCGGAACGGGTTTTGGGCAGGGTGGGCGTGCAGAAATAGTGACACGCGTCCGCCGCCGGGCCAAGGCCCCCGGAAAGTGACCCGGATCACGTCCGTCCGCCGCCCCGCCGGCGCGCCCTCGCAGCCCCGTCCACGGCCCCGTCCGCCGGGCCGTATTCGGCCGCACGGGACGGCCCGGTCTGGCATGATGTCCACGGTGTCGGGGTGCTAGCTCAATGGGTAGAGCAGCGGACTTTTAATCCGTAGGTTCAGGGTTCGAGCCCCTGGCGCCCCACCGGCACGAAGGCCCGGGCCGGACCACCTCCGACCCGGGCCTCCGTCGTTCCCGGAGTGCCGCCGGGCCGCCTCCGCAGCACGGAACGATTCGGCCGGATCATCGGTTTGTATGATCTGAGAGTTGGCTTCCCGGGGGACGAGAGGCCTGTCGTGGGGGCCGTGGGGGATGTCATCTCGGGGGCGTTCGTAGGGTATTGCGACCGTCGTATGTGCAACCTCGGGGCTTTCCCGACCGTCTCTTTGTGTGCAACGCGTCCGGACGCAGGGGGGCGCGGCGTCCGGCGGTGAAAGGTTCACGCATGTCAGGTCAGCGGAGCGAGGGTCCGGCCCGCGGTGACGACACGAGCGCCGCCGCTGTCCCCCCGCCCCGCCCGGGCGGTCGCGCCGAGGCACGCCGGGCCGCCCAGGGCAAGCCGAGCGCACCCGCGGCCGCCGCGCCGGCACCCGGCGGCCGCGCCGCGGCCAGGGCGGCGGCGCGCAAGCCGAAGTGGGGCGCCAAGAAGATCGTCGCCTGGTCCGCCGCCGGCGTGCTCGTCCTGCTGGCGGGTACCGGCGGCGTGATCTACTTCAAGCTCAACGGCAACATCAAGACCATCGACCCGGGCGCGATAGCCCCCGACCGCCCGCCGGAGGCGCAAGCCGACGCCAATGGCAACAAGCCGGTCAACATGCTGCTCATCGGCTCGGACAGCCGCGGCGGCAACAACTCCGACCTCGGCGGCGGCGACACCTCCGGTGCCCGCTCGGACACCACGATCCTGCTGCACGTCTACGCGGACCACAAGCACGCCGTGGGCATCTCCATACCGCGCAACGCCCTGGTGACGATCCCGCCCTGCAAGAAGCCGGACGGGAAGTGGTCCAAGGAGGTCAAGGGCGAGAACGTCATCTTCAACGCCGCCTTCTCCACCGGGAACGCCGAGGACGGCAACCCCGCCTGCACCCAGAACACCGTGGAGAAGCTCACCGGCATCCGGATCGACCACACCATGGTGGTCGACTTCCAGGGCTTCGCCTCGATGACCAAGGCCGTGGACGGCGTCGACGTCTGCCTGCCCAAGGCCATCTACGAGGGCGACATGAACCCGAACCTCGGCCGGAGGGGCGATGTGGTCCTTCCGGCCGGGCGCCAGAAGGTGGACGGCCAGAAGGCCCTCGACTACGTCCGGCTGCGGCACGGCCTCGGCGACAACTCGGACATCGGCCGGATGAAGCGTCAGCAGGCCTTCCTGAGCTCGATGATCAGCGCGGTCAAGCAGCGCGGACTCAGCCCCACCAACCTGCTGCCGCTGGCCGACGCCGCCACCAAGTCACTCCGGGTCGACGAGGGGCTCAACACCGTCGACAAGCTGATGTCCTTCGCGCTCTCGCTGAAGAACATCGACCTGCACGACATCAAGTTCGTCACCCCGCCCTGGCGCTTCCACAAGGAGAACCTGGAGCTGGTGTCGCCGGGCGTCGACAGGCTCTGGGAGACCCTCAAGGCCGACCGCACCATCGACGGCCAGAACGCCACCGGTGAGCAGCCCCCGGAGGCGGCCGCGCCGACCCCGGCGGCCGACCCGGCCACCTCCGCCTCCCCGCTCGCGGCCGACACCGCCAACAAGGACGTCAAGGTGTCCGTCTACTCCGGCACCCCCGGCACCGGCCTGGCCACCAAGGCGGCCGAGCAGCTCAAGGCGGCCAAGTTCACCGCCACTGCGGTGGGCCCGGCGAAGAACCTCAAGTACACGACCACCATGGTCCAGTACGGCTCGGGACAGAAGGCGAACGCCGAGAAGGTCGCCGCACTGTTCCCCGGTGCGGTCGTGGAGTCCGGCAGCTCGGCGGGGATCACCGTGATCGTCGGCAAGGACTTCGCGGCGGCCAACGGCGCGGCGGCCTCCCCGAGCACCGCCGGCGGCTCCTCGGCCGCCCCGGCCACGCCCGCCCCGCTGCCCAGCAGCGTCACCGACGAGGCCCGGTCGGCCGACGACGACATCTGCGAGAAGATCTCCTAGGGCTGATCGGCGTGCCCGCCGGGCCCGGGGCGCGCCGCCTCCGGGCGCGTGCCATGGTGGGCCTGTCGGACACGCCCGGGGGGAGCAGCAGGCCCGAAAGGCGGAACCATGGCCGAGATCGCCCTGGAGCTCGACATCGCCGTTCCGCGCGCCGTCGTCCTGGCCGCGCTGACCACTCACGACGGGCTGACCTCCTGGTGGACCACCGACGTGGAGCGGGAGGACGACGTGCTGCTGTTCGGCTTCCCCGGCGTCCCCGAGCCGTACCGGCTGCGGCGCGAGCGCACCGGGCCCGACCGGGTGGTGTGGACGAACGCCGGGGCCTTCCCGCCGCACTGGGCCGGCACCTGGATCAGCTGGGACCTCGCCGACCGCCCCGACGAGCGGGGCGAGCCCGGCCACCGCACCCGGCTGCTGCTGCGGCACGGCGGCTGGCAGCCCGGCAGCGAGGAGGGCGTGCCGATGGTGGCCGGTACCTGGGCGCAGCTGCTCGTCCGGCTCAAGGACTACGCGCAGAGCGGCAAGCCGCAGCCGCTCTTCACCGAGGGCGGCCGCCGCCACACGCCGTGACCGCCGGCGCCCCCGCCGGTGACCGCCCGGCGGACGGCGACCCGCCGGGACGCCGTCCGGTGGCGGGATCGCGGAGGCACGGCGATCGTGGGCGGTGTACGGCCGTCCGGCCGCGCGGCCGGACGGCCCGCGCCCCCGGCGGCCGGCCCGGCGGACGACCATCGCTTGGAGGCCCAGGAATGCCCGTAGTCACCGCACCGTACAAGCCCGGGACCCCCTGCTGGGTGGACCTGACCGCGAGCGACCAGCAGGCCGCGCTCGACTTCTACCGCGACCTGTTCGGCTGGCAGGGCGAGGTCGGCCCGCCCGAGTACGGCGGCTACTCCGTGTGCTCGCTGAACGGCAAGCCGGTCGCCGGGATCATGGCGCGCTCCGCCCCGGACGGGCAGCCGCTGCCGCCGGTCGGCTGGACCACCTACCTCGCCGCGGACGACGCCGACGCCGCCGCGCAGGCCGTCGCCGGTGCCGGTGGCACGATCGTGTTCCCCGTGATGGAGGTCGGCGGCACCGGCCGGATGCTGGTCGCCGCGGACCCGACCGGCGCGGTGTTCGGCGTCTGGCAGAAGCTGGACTTCATCGGCGCGGGCATCGTCAACGAGCCCGGCGCGCTGGTCTGGAACGAGCTCAACACCACCGACACCGACGCGGCCGGCCGGTTCTACCAGCAGGCGTTCGGCCTGCGCCCGGGCACCATCCAGGGCATGGAGGGCTTCTACTCGCTCAACGTCGGCGACCACACGGTGGGCGGCATGCAGCCGGTCGCCGAGTACCTGGCGCCGGGCACGCCCTCGCACTGGATGGCCTACTTCTCCGTGGACGACACCGACTCCACCGTGGACGCCCTGGTCAAGGCGGGCGGCTCGGTGATCCAGCCGCCGTTCGACATGCAGGCCGGGCGGATGGCGGTGGTGCGCGACCCGCAGGGCGCCGCCTTCGCCGTCACCTCCACCCCGGACTCGCCCTGAGCCCCCGCCACCGCCGACGGACCGCCCCTTCCCGCGACGCGCCGCCGGGAATGGGCGGTACGCCGCGCGCGGACGGGTAAGACTGCACCCATGCTGGGGCTACCGGACGACATCCGCGCTTTCCTCTTCGACCTCGACGGGGTGCTCACCCAGACCGCCACGGTGCACGCCGCGGCCTGGAAGGACACCTTCGACGCCTTCCTGCGGGCCGAAGCCGCCCGCACCGGCGGGCCGTTCACCCCGTTCGACGCCGTCGCCGACTACGACGCCCACGTGGACGGGCGGCCGAGACTCGACGGCACCCGCGCCTTCCTGCACAGCCGGGGCATCGACCTGCCCGAGGGCACCGACGCCGACCCGCCGGGCTCCCGCACCGTGCACGGCGTCAGCCGGGCCAAGAACGACACCGTGCTGCGGATGATCCGCGAGCAGGGCGTCGCCCCCTACGACGGCTCGGTCGCCTATGTGCGCCGGCTGCGCGCGCTCGGCCTGCCCACCGCCGTCGTCTCGTCCAGCGCCAACTGCCGGGACGTGCTGCGCGCGGCCGGCATCGAGGGCTTCTTCGACGTGATCGTGGACGGCGTGGTCGCCAAGCGCGAGGGACTGCCGGGCAAGCCCGCGCCGGACACCTACCTGGCCGCCGCCCGGGCGCTGGGCGTCGAGCCGGCGCACGCCGCCGTGTTCGAGGACGCGCTGGCCGGGGTGGCCTCCGGCCGGGCGGGCGGCTTCGGCGCGGTGGTCGGCGTGGACCGCACCGGCCAGGCCGCCGAACTGCGCCGCGACGGTGCCACCGTGGTCGTCCGCGACCTCGCCGAGCTGATCCCGGACCACCCCGAGGAGGGGACGGCATGACCGGCCAGGAGCGCAAGGAGCGTCACGAGCGCAGGGAGCGCCAGGAACGCCAGGAGCGGCAGGAGCAGCCCTTCGCCGTCGACCCGTGGCAGATCGCCGAACACGGCCTGGACCTCACCGCGCTGGCCCGCGCCGAGTCCGTCTTCGCGCTCTCCAACGGCCACATCGGCCTGCGCGCCAACCTCGACGAGGGCGAGCCGCACGGCCTGCCCGGCACCTACCTCAACGGCGTCTTCGAGCTGCGCCCGCTGCCGTACGGCGAGGGCGGCTACGGCTACCCGGAGTCCAGCCAGAGCGTCATCAACGTCACCAACGGCAAGATCATCCGGCTGCTGGTGGACGACGAGCCCTTCGACCTGCGCTACGGCGAACTGGTCAGCCACCGCCGCTGGCTGGACTTCCGCGAGGGCCTGCTGCGGCGCTCCGCCGAGTGGACCTCGCCGGCCGGGCGGACCATCAAGGTCGACTCCACCCGGCTGGTCTCGCTCACCCAACGGGCCGTCGCCGCCGTCGAGTACACCGTGGAGGCGGTGGACGGCCCGGTGCGGATCGTGCTGCAGAGCGAGCTGGTCGCCAACGAGCAGCTGCCCGGCGGCCCCGAGGGCGACCCGCGGGCCGCCGCCGTGCTGGAGGCCCCCCTGCTCGCCGAGGCCAACCACGCGAGCGGCACGAAGGCGGTGCTGGTCCACCGCACCCGGTACAGCGGCATCCGGGTCGCGGCCGGCATGGACCACGTGATCGAGGGCCCGGAGCGGCTGGACACCGTCGCCGAGGCGGAGGCCGACCACTGCCGGATCAGCGTCACCACCGTGCTGAACCCGGGCGAGCGGCTGCGGCTGGTGAAGTTCATGGCCTACGGCTGGTCGGCGACCCGCTCGCTGCCGGCCGTCCGGGACCAGGTGGAGGCCGCGCTGACCGCCGCCCGGTACACAGGCTGGGACGGCCTGGTCGCCGAACAGACCGATTTCCTCAAGGAGTTCTGGGACACCAGCGACGTCGAGATCGAGGGCGACGTCGAACTCCAGCAGGCCGTCCGGTTCGCCGTCTTCCATGTGCTCCAGGCCGGCGCCCGCAGCGAGGAACGCGCCATCCCCGCCAAGGGGTTGACCGGCCCCGGCTACGACGGGCACAGCTTCTGGGACACCGAGACCTTCGTGCTGCCGGTGCTCACCTACTGCCTGCCCGCCGCCGTCAACCAGGCGCTGCGCTGGCGGCACACCACGCTCCCGCTGGCCCGCGACCGGGCGGTCCAACTCGGCCTGGCCGGCGCGGTGTTCCCGTGGCGGACGATCCGCGGCGAGGAGTGCTCCGGCTACTGGCCGGCCGGCACCGCCGCCTTCCACATCGGCGCGGACATCGCGGCCGCCGCCGCCCGCTACGTCCGGGCCACCGGAGACGCCGAGTTCGAGCGCGAGTACGGGCTCGAACTGCTCGTCGAGACCGCCCGGATGTGGCGCTCGCTGGGCCACCACGACGCCGTCGGCCGGTTCCGCGTCGAGGGCGTCACCGGCCCGGACGAGTACAGCGCGGTCGCGGACAACAACGTCTACACCAACCTCATGGCGCAGACGAACCTGCGCGCCGCCGCGGAGGCCGCCGCCCGCCACCCGCGCGAGGCCGCCCGGCTCGGCGTCGACACCGAGGAGACCGCCGCCTGGCGGGACGCCGCCGCCGCGATGTTCATCCCGTACGACGAGAACCTCGGCGTCCATCCGCAGGCCGACGGCTTCACCGACCACCAGGTGTGGGACTTCGAGAACACCCCGCCGGAGAACTATCCGCTGCTGCTGCACTACCCGTACTTCGACCTGTACCGCAAGCAGGTGGTCAAGCAGGCCGACCTGGTGCTCGCCATGCAGGTCCGCGGCGACGCCTTCACCGACGAGCAGAAGGCCCGCAACTTCGCCTACTACGAGCGGCTGACCGTCCGCGACTCCTCGCTCTCCGCCTGCACCCAGGCGGTGATCGCCGCCGAGGTGGGGCAACTCGACCTCGCGTACGACTACACCGCCGAAGCCGCCCTGATGGACCTGCACGACCTCGGCGGCAACACCCGGGACGGCCTGCACATGGCCTCGCTCGCCGGGGCCTGCATCGCCCTGGTGGCCGGCTTCGGCGGGCTGCGCGACCACGGGGAGGTGCTCTGGTTCCGGCCCAGGCTGCCCACCGGGATCATGCGGCTCAGCTTCTCGCTGCTGGTCCGCGGGCAGTTGCTGGGGGTGCGGATCGACCACGACGAGACCACGTACACGCTGCGCCGCGGCGAGGTGATCCATCTGCGGCACGACGGCGAGACGGTCCAGGTGAAGGCGGGCCGCCCGGTCTCGGTGCCGACCACCACCCCGCCCGCCCAGGAGCGCTGCAGCCAGCCCCCCGGCCGCGCACCGGCCCGCCGCCAGGCCCAGGCCGGCCTCACCGCCGGCCGCATCACCTCCGGCCCCGACCACCTCGCCGCCGAGTAGCGCGCGCCGCGGCCGCCCAGGGGGCGCCCTCCCGCCCGGGGGCGCCCCCTCGCGCTCCCGCCCGGTGCCCCCTCGCCCGGCCGGAGGCCGTCCCCACCCCTCACCCGTTCGGCCCGCTCCGGCTGCGAGCGGCCCGCCGCCGGCGGAGGGTGCTGGTGTCGCGTGTCCGGCGCGCGTCCCCGGCGTCAGGAGATTCCCGTGGTGAGTGTGGCCGAGCAGATGGTGGCGGTGCTCCGGCAGGCCGGGGTGGAACGGGTCTACGGCGTGGTCGGTGACAGCCTCAACCCCGTGGTGGACGCGATCCGCCGGGCGGAGGGCATCGCCTGGGTGCACGTCCGCAACGAGGAGGCCGGCGCTTTCGCCGCCGCCGCCGAGGCCGAGCTGACCGGCCGCCTCGTGGTCTGCGCCGGCTCCTGCGGCCCCGGCAACACCCACCTCATCCAGGGCCTCTACGACGCCCAGCGCAGCGGCGTCCCCGTCCTCGCCCTAGCCTCGCACATCCCCTCCGGCCAGATCGGCACCGGCTTCTTCCAGGAGACCCACCCCGAGCGGGTGTTCACCGACTGCAGCGGCTGGTGCGAGATGCTCTCCACCCCCGGCCAGCTGCCCCGCCTGCTGCGCGTCGCGGTCCAGCACGCCCTCGGTGCCCGCGGCGTCTCCGTGCTGGCCTTCCCCGGCGACGTCGCCGCGCTCTCCGCCGCCAACCCCACCGGCGTCGGCCACTTCCTCACCGAGCAGGCCGTCGCCGCCCCGCCCTGGTCCCAGGTGCAGGAGCTCGGCCGGGCGCTCAACGCCGCGCGCCGGGTCGCGCTGTTCTGCGGCGCCGGTGTGCGTGCGGCGCACGCCGAGGTGATGGAGGTCGCGGGCGTCCTGCACGCGCCGGTCGGACACTCCTTGCGCGGCAAGGAATGGATCCAGTACGACAATCCGTACGACGTAGGAATGAGCGGCCTGCTCGGCTACGGCGCCTGCCACGAGGCGCTGCACTCGGCCGACCTCGTCGTGCTGCTCGGCACCGACTTCCCCTACGACTCCTTCCTGCCCCAGGCCCGCACCGTCCAGGTCGACCACGACGCCACCCGGCTCGGCCGCCGCACCGCCCTCGACCTCGCCGTGCACGGCGACGTCTCGGCCACTCTGCGCGCGGTGCTGCCGCTGCTGGAGCAGAAGGCCGACCGCTCCTTCCTCGACGACATGCTGCGCCGCCACTGCCGCGCGCTGGAGGACGTGGTCGGCGCGTACACCCGGGACATCGAGAAGCACCTGCCGATCCACCCCGAGTACGTCGCCTCGGTGCTGGACGAGGTGGCCGCCGACGACGCGGTGTTCACCGTCGACACCGGCATGAACAACGTCTGGGCCGCCCGGTACCTGCAGCCCAACGGGCGCCGCCGGGTGATCGGCTCCTTCCTGCACGGCTCGATGGCCAACGCGCTGCCGCACGCGATCGGCGCCCAGCTCGCCTTCCCCGGGCGGCAGGTGGTGGCGATGGCGGGCGACGGCGGCCTGTCGATGCTGCTCGGCGAACTGCTGACGGTGGCCAGGCACCGGCTGCCGGTCAAGACGGTGGTCTTCAACAACGGCGCGCTCGGCATGATCAAGCTGGAGATGCTGGTCTCCGGCTACCCCGAGTCGGAGATCGACAACGGCGACGTCGACTACGCCGGGATCGCCCGGGCGATGGGCATCCCGGCCAAGCGGGTCACCGAGCCGGCCCGGGTGCGGGAGGTGCTGGCGGAGGCGCTGGAGAGGCCCGGCCCGGCACTGGTGGACGTGGTCACCGACCCGAACGCGCTGTCCATCCCGCCGCACATCACCGCCGCCCAGTTGAAGGGCTTCGCGCTGGCCGCGGGCCGGACGGTGCTCTCCGGCGGCGTCGGCCGGATGATCGATCTGGCGCGGTCCAACCTCAGGAACATTCCCCGGCCGTAGGGCTCCGACACCGGCCCTTGCCTGTGAGGCAAAAAAATTGCCCGTGCGGCACGCGAGGTGTCCACTGGACACATGACCACCAGCCCAGCCGGTCCGCCCGAGGCTCCCGCCACCGCGTCCACCGCTCCCGCCGTCCCCGTCGGGGAGCACGAGACGCAGGAGGTGGCCGGTCTCGCCGCCAGGCTGCGCGACCACCGGCTCAGCAGCCGCCTCACGCTGGAGGTCGCCGCCGCCAGGGTCGGTCTCTCCCCAGCCTACTTGTCCCGACTGGAGACCGGACGCCGGCAGCCCTCACTGCCCGTCCTGCTCGGCCTCGCCCGCGCCTACGGCACCTCCGTCTCCGGCCTGCTCGGCGAGACCTTCACCGAGCCGGACCCGGTGGTGCGCGGCGGTGCGATCGAACCCGGCCGGGCCGGCGGCTGGGGCTACCGGAGGACCGGTGCCCCGGGCCGGGCGATGCAGGCGCTGCGCGTGCACGTCCCCCCGGGCGTGCAGGACGCCGTGGTCCGCGTCCACCCCGGCGAGGAGTGGCTGTACGTCCTCCAGGGCCGGCTGAAGCTGACCCTCGGCGAACGCGTCCACCTGCTGGAGGAGGGCGACTCCGCCCACTTCGACTCGCTCACCCCGCACTGCATCGCCGCCGACTCCTCGTCCGGGGTCGACCTGCTCTTCATGCACACCCTGCTGCAGAGCCCCGGCGGCGAACTCTGCCTCGGCGGCGGCCCCGCCGCCCCGCACCACTGACCCGACGTCAGGAAACCCGGAGGAGAACCCCGATGGCCGAGACCGCCGCCACCCCCGCCCCGACCGCCGTGTCCGTCCCGGACACCAACGAGGAGGGCGCCGCGAAGACCATAGACGCCGGCAAGTGGGCGAACCGCCGCGTCTACCACCGCCTGGTGATCTACACCGCCGGCGGCCACCTCTTCGCCGGCTTCATCATCCTCCTGTTCGAACTGGGCAGCCGCAACAAGTAGTTCCCGCTCCACCACGCCCCCGGCCGCCGAGGCACCCCCCCGGCGGCCCCGTCAGGCCGTGCGGAGCACCTCGCAGAGGGCGTCGACGGCGGCGGGGAAGGCGTGCTCGGCGGGGGTGGCGTAGCCGACGACGAGGGACGGGGCGGCGTCCGGGGCCGGGGTGTGCTCGGTGAGGTACCAGCCGAGGCCGGTGAGGACCAGGCCGGCGGCGCGGGCGCGGTCCATCAGCTCGGGCTCCGGGGAGGAGCCGGGCGGCAGTTGCAGGACGGCGTGCAGTCCGGCGGCGATCCCGGTGACCTTCACCCGCGGGGCCCGTTCGGCGAGTGCCGTGACCAGCCGGTCCCGGCGGTGCCGGTAGTGGAGGCGGCAGCGCCGTACGTGCCGGTCGTAGCGGCCCGAGGTGATCAGTTCGGCGAAGGTGAGCTGGTCGAGCACCGGACTCATGGTGTCCGCCGACGCCTTGAGCCGGGCGACCGGTCCGACCAGCTCGTCGGGCAGCGCCAGCCAGGCCAGCCGCAGGCCGGGCGCGAGGCTCTTGGCGGCGGTGCCGCCGTACACCACCCGGTCCGGGTCGAGCGCCTGCATGGCGCCGAGCGGCTGCCGGTCGTAGCGGAACTCGCCGTCGTAGTCGTCCTCGATCACGTACCCGTCGTACTCGCGGGCCCAGTGCACGGCCGCCGCCCGGCGCTCGGCGGCCAGTGCCGCACCGGTCGGGAACTGGTGCGCCGGGGTGAGCAGCACCGCCCCCAGCCGCCCCGCCTCCCGCTCGGCGGATCGCGAGCCCGAGAGCTCCGCCAGCAGGTCGGTCCGCGCCCCGGAGCAGTCCAGCGGCAGCGGTGCGAGACCGAGGCCGGCCGCCCGCAGGGCGTCCCGCTGCGGCGGCAGCCCGTACGCCTCGACGGCCACCCGCCCCGCCCCGCGCTCGCGCAGCGCGGCGGCCAGCAGGCCGAGGCCCTGGCCGAAGCCGGCGCAGACCAGCAGCCGGTCCGGGTCGGTGCGCACGCCCCGCACCCGGGCCAGGTAGTCGGAGAGCGCCCGCCGCAGTTCGATCCGCCCCAGCGGCGAGCCGTAGTCGAAGGCCTCGTGCGGCGCCACCGCCAGCGCCCGCCGGGCGCTGGCGAGCCAGGCGCTGCGCGGGAACAGCGAGAGGTCCGGCCGCCCGGCGAGCAGGTCGTGCCGTCCGGTGGGGCGCACGCCCGCCCGGACCTCCACGGCCCGGCCGGCGGGCCGGGGCGCGGCGCGTTCGGCGACCGTCGTCCCGGAGCCCTGCCGCGAGCTGAGCCAGCCCTCGGCGGTCAGCTGCCCGTACGCCTCGACGACGGTGTTCCGGGCGATCCCGAGGTCCTCGCCGAGCGCCCGGGAGGACGGCAGCCGGGTACCGGGCGCGAGCCGCCCGTCCTGGACGGCCTCGCGCAGCGCGTCCTCCAGTGCCGCGCGCAACCCGGCCCCGGCGGCCCGCCGTTCGCCGAGGTCGAGGTGCAGATCGCCGCCGAACGCGGTCCAGGGGGCGGGGTCACGGCCGGCGTCACGGGCGGGGCCGGAGGTGGTTCGGGGGCGGCTCATGGCGGGATTATCGCCGCAACCCCCGCGGCTCCCGGATCTCCGATACATTGCGCCGGACGCACGATCGCGCTGGGGGTGGCGAACATGGCGTACCAGTACGGGAGTTCGGCGGTTCCGCAGCGAAGACGGCGGCCCGGCCGCGGGGGCTGCCTGACCGCCCTCCTGCTGCCGCTGTTCTGCGTGCTGCTGGGCTGTCCGCTCGCCCTGCCGGTGGTGATCCCCGCCCTGATGCGGGCGCAGACCCCGCCGCTGCACACCACGCCGGGGCAGCTGGCGATCCTGGTCGGCATCGCCTACGCGGTCGCGCTGCTGGTGGACTGGCTCGCGGGCCGGCGCCGCCGCCCCGTCGCCCGGTGGGTGGTGCCCGCGCGGGCGGCCGTGCTGACCGCCGCGTGCTCGCTGATCGCCCACCTGGTCGGCGCCCACCTCGTGCCGAAGGTCTTCGGCGCCGCCCAGGACCCGGCCGCGGCGAACGGCTACGCCCTGCAGTGCCTCGTGGTGGGAGTGTTCGCCTGGCTGTGGCGGCTGGCCGTCCGCTCCTGGGCCGGCAACCCGGTGGAGCCTCCCCGGCCCCGCTGGACGCCGTCGGCCCAGGACCCGGACCGGGCCTCCTCGCGCACCGCGACGGTCACCCGTCCGGCGGCGGGGGAGGTGTGGGTGGCGATGGTGCCGTTCCGGGACCGCGCCGAGGAGGCACGGCACTACTGCGTGGTGGTGGCGGCCCGGGCCGGGTACGCCGAGGTCCTGCAGATCACCAGCAAGGACAAGGACCACCGCCCCGACTACATCCGGATGGAGAACGAGGGCTGGGACCGCACCGGCAAGCCGTCCTGGGTCGAGATCGGGATGACGCCGCGCCGGGTGCCGTACGGGAGCTTCCTCTCCGACCACCCGCAGGGCCCGTGCCCGCCGCGGATCTGGCGGGAGATCCAGCGGCGCCAGGCCGCGCTCGGGGCGGCCCGCCCGCCCCGTCCGCCGCGCCCGCGCCCCTCCGGCGGCCCCTCCCCGTCCGCCCGCGGCCCCCGCCGGCCCTGAGCGCCCCGACGCGTCCCGGGCCGAGGGCTCAGTCCCAGGCCGCGCCCGCCGGCTCCCGGATCGCCGCGGTGATCCGGTTGAAGAAGTCGGTCGGTCCGCCCGCGTCGGCGTCACGCGGACCGGTTAACGTCCGTCAATGCACTGACGGATCCCGACGCGAGGGTGTGACAGATGAACGGGGAAGACCTTCTGGCCGAGCGCTTCGAGGAGCACCGGCCCCATCTCCGGGCGGTCGCCTACCGGATGCTGGGCTCGCTCAGCGAGGCCGAGGACGCCGTCCAGGAGACGTGGTTCAAGCTGAGCCGCTCGGACGTCAGCGAGGTCGTCAACCTCGGCGGCTGGCTGACCACCGTGGTCGGCCGGGTCTGCCTGGACCTGCTGCGCTCGCGGGTCGCCCGGCGCGAGGACCCGCTGCAGGACGAGGGCGGCCA
Source organism: Kitasatospora sp. NPDC097605 (assembly GCF_040302725.1). NCBI lineage: Bacteria > Bacillati > Actinomycetota > Actinomycetes > Kitasatosporales > Streptomycetaceae > Kitasatospora > Kitasatospora sp. NPDC097605. The sequence continues at coordinate 133,629 of NZ_JBEOSF010000017.1, forward strand.
GGAGGTCCGGCTGCCCGATCCGATCATCGGCGGAGCGCGCGCCATCGACCCGGAGCAGGAGATCCTGACGGCCGACTCGGTCGGCATCGCGCTGATGATCGTGCTGGAGACGCTGGCCCCGGCCGAGCGGCTGGCCTTCGTGCTGCACGACCTGTTCTCGGTGCCGTTCGACGAGATCGCCCCGATCCTCGGCCGCACCTCCGCCTCCACCCGCCAGCTCGCCAGCCGCGCCCGCCGCCGCGTCCAGGGCGCCGCTCCCGCGCCGGACGCCGACCTGGCGCTGCGCCGCGAGGTGGTGGAGGCGTTCCTGGCCGCCGCCCGGGGCGGGGACTTCGACGCGCTGCTCACCGTCCTCGACCCGGACGTGGTGGCCCGCTCCGACGGCGGCGCCCTGCGGCCGGCCACCTTCCGGCGCGGCGCGAGCGAGGTGGCGGCCGGGGCGAGCCTGTTCGGCGCGCAGTTCGCCGGGGAGTCCCGCCTGGTGCTGGTCAACGGCGAGCCGGCGGTGGCCACCTTCGTCGACGGCCGCCCGGTCTCGCTCGCGGCGTTCACCGTGCGCGGCGGCAGGGTCGTCGAGCTGAACATCTTCACCGACCCGGAGCGCCTGGAGCGCCTCGGCCTGTCGGCGGCCTGACGTCCTGCTGTTCCACCGGCCGCCGGGCAGCGCCCAGCGGCCGGTAGAGCAGCCACCACAGCACCGTCCAGCAGACCGCGACGCCCAGGCAGGCCCCGGCCGTCATGGTCAGGTACAGCGCGTCGGTGGAGTGCCGGGCGGCGCTCAGCGGCCCGCCGACGGCGATCACGGCGCCGAAGTACCCGACGTTGAGGGTGAACGCGACGACGCCGTGCCCGGTCTGCTCCAGCAGGGTCAGCGCGGTGAGCGCCAGCGCCGTGCAGCCGAACGACGGCCCGGTCAGCTGGAGGAAGCGGACGGCCTGCCCGGCGGTGTCCGGGTCGGCGGAGAGCCGCGCGGCCAGCGGCGCGCCCGCCGTCCACAGCACCGCCGTCACGGCCAGGTAGCAGCCGGCCGTCAGCAGGCCCCCCGTGCGCACGGCCCGCCGGGCGGCGGTGCGGTCGCCGGCCGCGCCCGCCTGGTTGACCAGGATCGCGACGGCGGAGCCGAACCCCACCGCCGGGACGATCACCGCGCTCTGCAGCGTCGAGCCGAGCGTGAACCCGGCCACCGCGCCGGGGCCGAACGGGGCGACCACGCGCAGCATGACCAGGTTGACGACGCAGAGCAGCAGGAACGACGCGCCGACCGGCACCCCGACGGACACCACCGCGGCCCGCACCTCGCCCGCCGCCTCGGTGGTCCGCCGGGCCGGCAGCCCGGCCCGCCGCAGCAGCACCGCGCCGAGCAGCACCTCCACCACCCCGGCGCCGAGCGCGGCGACCGGCAGCGCGGCCAGCCCCCAGTCCGCCCCGAGCCCCAGCCCGCCGACCCCGGCCAGCAGCAGGCCCGCCGAGGTGAGGGTGAGCAGCAGGCCACGCCCGGTCGCGCCGGAGCCGCGCAGCACCGCCGCGCACAGCTCGCCCAGCCCGCCGACCGCGTTCACCACCACCATCACGGCCAGGAAGCCGAGGAACGGCGTCCGGTCGGCGGCCGGCACGTCGAGCAGCGCCCCCAGCGGCCCGGCGCCGGCCAGGACGACGACGCCGCACACCAGGTAGCAGCACGCGCCGATCCGGGCCGCGGCGGCGAGGTGGCCGGGCAGCTCGGCCCGCCGCCCGGCCCCGGCGGCGCGCGCGGCCACCACCTGGAGGGCGACCGAGAGGCCGATGTTCAAGGCGAGCAGGAGGAAGCCGACGGGGGTGTAGAGCGCGCGCAGGTAGAGCGCGTGCCCGCCCGCCGCGCCCAGCATCGCCACCACGGCGAACTGCGCCCCGAGGGCGACGGCCTCGCTCAGCACGACGGGCGCGGCGAAGCCCGCGATCCGGCGCACGGTGGGCGGTGGCACGGCCGTCTGCGTCATGGCTCCCCCGCCCGTTCACGCGCTGTCCCGTCGACGATGCCAAATTTTCGCCCCCGCACGGAACCCCGCCCGCGCCCCCGATCACTCCGGTGGCCTCCTCCGCTGCGCCCTCCCGGCCCGTGCGGAAAGATGTCGGAAAATCTTCCCGGCGGATGTCGAGGCCCCGGGCCCGGCTCCGACCAAGGGGTGAGAACGCGCCGCGAGGGGTGCGTGGGACGGGAGGACACCCGAGATGAAGTACGTCGCGATGATCTACGGCAACCAGGCCAAGTGGGACGCGTTCCCGGCCGAGGAGTGGCCGGCCGCGATCGCCAGGCAGGAGGCGTTCAACACCAAGTACCGCGAGAGCGGCGAGCTGTTCGGCGCCTACGGCCTCGCCGACGCGGCCGCCGCCCAGCTGGTGCGGCGCGCGGACGGTCTCCCGGCGGTCACCGACGGGCCGTACCTGGAGACCAAGGAGTACATGGCCAGCTTCTACCTGCTGGACTGCGAGAGCCTGGAGCGCGCCCAGGAGATCGCCGCCGACATGCCGTTCGCGGACATCGAGCCGGTGGAGCTGTGGCCGATCCTGCACGAGTCCCCGGCCCCCTCGGCGGACGTGTGAGCGGCGGCCCGACCCGGGAACAGGGCGGTCTTGAGGGTCTGCTGCGCGATCTCGCGCCGCAGGCTCTCGGGGCGTTGGTGCGCCGGTACGGGCGCGGCCAGTTCGACGCCTGCGAGGACGCGGTGCAGGAGGCGCTGCTGGCCGCCGCCACGCAGTGGCCGGCCGAGGGGGTGCCGGAGAACCCGCGCGGCTGGCTGGTGACGGTCGCCGGCCGGCGGCTGGCCGACGCCGTGCGCAGCGAGGCGGCCCGCCGGCGCCGCGAGGACACGCTGGCCCTCGCCACGCCGCAGTCGGCGCTGCTCGGCCCGCCGCCGGACGCGGCGTCCACCGCCGGCCGGGACGACTCCCTGGACCTGCTGTTCCTCTGCTGCCACCCGGACCTGTCGGCGCCCAGCCGGATCGCGCTCACCCTGCGGGCCGTTGGCGGTCTGACGACGGCGCAGATCGCGGCGGCGTTCCTGGTGCCGGAGTCGACGATGGCGCAGCGGATCAGCCGGGCGAAGCAGACCGTCCGGACCGCGGGGCTGCCCGCCCGGCGGCTCTCGGAACGGCTCGCCGACGTCCGCCAGGTGCTCTATCTGATCTTCAACGAGGGCTACACGGCGAGCAACGGCGACGACCTCACCGCGCCGGAGCTGTCCGGCGAGGCGATCCGGCTGACCCGGCTGCTGCTCCGGCTCGTCCCGGAGGACGCCGAGACCGCCGGACTGCTCGCCCTCATGCTGCTCACCGACGCCCGCCGCCCGGCCCGCACGGGGCCGGGCGGGGAGCTGGTGACGCTGGCCGAGCAGGACCGCTCGCTGTGGAGCTCCTCGCTGATCGAGGAGGGCGTCGAGCTGATCAGCCGCACCCTCCCGCGCGGCCAGGTCGGTCCGTACCAGCTCCAGGCGGCGATCGCGGCGGTCCACGACGAGGCGCCGGACGCCAAGTCGACGGACTGGGCGCAGATCCTGGCCCTCTACGACCTGCTGGCGCGGTTCGGCGAGAACCCCTTCATCGCCCTCAACCGGGCGGTGGCGCTGGCGATGGTCGAGGGCCCGGAGGCCGGGCTGGCGGCCCTGGCGCCGCTGGAGGCGGACAAGCGGTTCGCCCGCCACCACCGGCTCCACGCCACCCGGGCCCACTTCCTGGAACTCCTCGACGACCCGGCGGCGCCGGACGTCTACCGGGAGGCCGCCCGCCGCGCCACCAGCGCCCCGGAACGCCGCCACCTCACCGAACACGCCCGCCGGCTGGAGGCCGGCGCCACGCACCGGAGGAACGCATGACCCAACTCCTGAGGGTCCAGAACTTCAATGTCTCGGCCGACGGCATCGCCGCAGGGGAGGACCAGAGCCTGGAGCGGCCGTTCGGCCTCGACGGGCCCGAGCGGCTGTTCTCCTGGGCCGGCGCCACGGCGAGCTGGCCGATGCGGACCGACCCCGGGGGCAGCCGGGGCCTGGACGACTACCTGACCCGCGACTACGCCCGGAACATCGGCGCCGAGATCATGGGCCGCAACAAGTTCGGCCCGCAGCGCGGGCCCTGGCAGGACCACGAGTGGCAGGGCTGGTGGGGGGAGCGGCCGCCGTTCCGCACCCCGGTGTTCGTCCTGACCCACCACCGGCGGCCGTCGATCACCCTCTCCGACACCACGTTCCACTTCGTCGAGGGCGACCCGGCCACGGTGCTGGAGCAGGCGAAGGAGGCCGCCGGGGGCAAGGACGTCCGGCTGGGCGGCGGGGTGACCACCATCCGGGAGTTCCTCGACGCCGATCTGGTGGACGCCCTGCACGTGGCCGTCTCCCCGCTGAAGCTCGGCTCCGGCCTGAAGCTGTGGAAGTCCCCGGACGAGCTGCGGGACCGCTTCCACCTGGACGTCGTGCCGAGCCCGAGCGGGGTGACGCACCACCTCTTCTGGCGCAAGTGACCGTTCGGGCGGCCCCGCCGGCAGCACAGGTGTCGGGCCGGTCCGACTTCCCGCGCCGCGATGGTGCCGAGGGATCCGCGTGGTCGAGACGCACCCGTCGCCGACGGCCAGGGGAGTCCACTCGTCGACCCGTCCCGTTGCGCAGGAAGTCGGCCGGTCCGACTTCCTGCTCCGGCCGCCCTGACGCTGTCCCGCCCGCCTTCGTACCTCGGTCTGGACGAGGCCGACGGCGTGCCGCCGGGAGGGCACGGACAACTGGTCCATGCGCGATCCCTCCTGGATGCTCGCCCTCAGCCTTCAGGCCTTCCTCGTCGCCTTCCACTCCTCGGCGAGGAGGCCGAGCAGGACCTGGTCCATGAACTCGCCCAGGACCCAGGCCGAGGAGCGCAGCACGCCCTCGCGGACGAAGCCGTTGTGCTCGGCGGCGCGCAGCATCGGGGTGTTGTCGGCGAGCGTCTCGATCTGGAGCCGTTGCATGCCGCGGACCGCGAAGCCGTAGTGGCAGAGCGCCGCCACCGCATCGGTCCCGTAGCCCTTGCCGCGGGTGGACGGCAGCAGGCCGAGGCCGACGTGCGCCGTCCGGTTGTGGGTGTCGATGCCCCACAGCGTCGCCGTGCCGACCAGCGTGCCGCCCTCCAGCTCCACCACGGAGAAGGACACATGGGCCGGCTGCGTGTTGTCACCCACCAGCCGCGGGTCCTTCGAGCCGGGCGTGATCGGCTGCCACGGTCGGCCCTCGGAGCGCGCGGAGTTGACCACGTCGTCGTAGAGCTCGGCCAGCAGGACCGGGATGTCTTCCTCGCGCCGGGCCCGCAGCCCGATCTTTTCCCCTCGAAGCATGCCGACTTCCTATCTGACGGATCGGCAGTGGGCAAACGGGTCAGCCGGCGGCGAGGGTCTTCGCCGACGCGCCGGCCCGGGGGACATGTCCCCGAGCGCCGGCTTCGTCGGATCCACCGGTGCGACGATCACCGACTGCCGGCCGCGATCAGCGGGACCATCGACGAACCGCTGGGCCGGAACTCCACCGTGGCCCCGCCCGCGACCCGGGCCGCCACACCGTCCAGTACGCCCATCCGGTGATCGTGGCAGACCCGGCCGGCCCGGCCCACCGGTTTTCGGGGCCCGCGCGGCCGCGCCTACAGCTCCACCCGCCGCCAGCCCTCGCCGCCGCCCGGTTCCACGGGGACGGCGGCGAAGTCGTAGCGGACACCGCCGTCGCCGAAGGCCAGCAGCGAGATCGAGGACGAGCCCCAGAGCCGCCCGTCGCCGAACTCGCGCCGCTGGACCAGCGCGGCGGTGTCGTCGAACGCCAGCCCGTCGCCGGTGACGATCGGCAGCCAGCCGCCCCACGCCTCCTCGGCGGTCGCGGTGCCCGGCCGCGGCCGCGGGCGGGGCTCGGCGGCGAAGCGGGTGCGGAAGTGGGCCGCGCGGGCGGCCATCAGGGCGCGGATCCGCTCGGAGGTGGTGCGGCTCTCGGCCAGCCCCTCCGGGCCGTCGTTGAGGATGACGCTCAGGCCGGTCGGCAGCTCCAGTCCGGTGAGCCGGCCGCCGCTCCCGCCCCAGCTCAGCACCTGGGCGCCGGCCGGCCCGACGACCACCAGGTGGAACGGGTCGTACCGGTCGAGGTCCAGCTCGTCGATCCGGCCGCCCCGGACGGCGAGCAGCGGCAGCTCACCGCGCGAGAGCCGGCCCTCCTCCGGCGCCAGGGTGCCGAAACCGTTCAGCAGACACGCGGCGACCGGCCCCGGAGCCCCCGCACCACCCGGTTCCACCGCGAGCCACGTCCCGCCCGCGACCAGGTCCAGCCCGCCGACGGCCGACGGCTGCCCGGGCCAGTGGTGCCCGGGCGGCGCCCACCGCCGTCCGGCGTACTCGTCCCGCACCGACAGCAGCAGCACCGGCACCGCCGCCGCCGGCTCGATGCTCACGAACGCCGTACACACGTCCCGTCCCCCTGACCTCGGCCGCACCGCCCTCCCCGCGATCCTCGCACGCCCGTTCGTGAACCGGGAGTGGCCCGCGCCCTTCCGTCCGACCGTCCGGCCGTGCCAGACTCTCGGCCCGCAGCCCGCCCGGCCGCGCCCGAAGTGGCCCACGATTCCGATGGCCGAACGTACCGGGACAGCGAGCCGCAGCGTTCCTAGGCTGGCGGCCATGACGACCACGAACGAGACGGCCGCCCGGACCACCCCGAGCACCCGGACCAGCCCGACCGCCGGCGCCCCCGTGCCCGCCCCGGACCAGCGGATCTCGCTGCCCGACCTGGCGCCCGAGTACTACAAGGCGATGTTCGCCCTGGAGCGCGCCTCCCGCCAGGGCGTGGACCCGGTGCTCGCGGAGCTGGTCAAGGTGCACGCCTCGATGATCAACGGCTGCTCGTTCTGCATCGACATGCACTCCACCGACGCGCTCAAGCACGGCGAGCAGCAGCACCGCCTGCTCTCCCTCCCCGCCTGGCGCGAGACCTCCTGGTTCACCGCCAAGGAGCGCGCGGCCCTCGCGCTGACCGAGTCGATCACCCTGCTCACCCAGGGGCACGTGCCGGACGCCGTCTACGACGAGGCCGCCGCCCACTTCGAGCAGGCCGAGCTGGCGCAGCTGATCGCGCTGATCGTCACCATCAACGCCTGGAACCGGATCGGCGTCACCTCCCGGCTCAGCCCGGCCGCGAAGTGAGGGGGACGGGCGCGATGCCGACGACATCGACGGAGCAGCGGGACAAGGCCCGCCGGCTGCGCGAACTCCACCGCCCGGGCGCGCCGCTGGTGCTCGCCAACGTCTGGGACGCGGTGGGCGCCCGGCTGGTCGCGGCCGCCGGGGCACCGGCCGTCGCCACCGCGAGCGCGAGCGTCAGCTGGACGCTCGGCAGCGCCGACGGCGACGCGGCCGACCGCGACGACGTGCTGGCGCAGACCGCGCTGGTGGTCCGCGCGGCCGGGCCGCTGCCGGTCACCGCGGACCTGGAGAGCGGATTCGCCGACACCGCCGCCGGGGTCGGCGAGACGGTCGCCGCCCTGCTCGCCACCGGCGCGGTGGGCGTCAACCTGGAGGACGGCGCCCGGCCCGCCGCCGAGGCGGCCGAGCGGATCGCGGCGGCCCGCGCGGCGGCGGACGCGGCCGGCGTGCCGCTGTTCGTCAACGGCCGCACCGATGTCTTCCTGCGGCGACTGGGGGCGCCGGAGGGGCGGTTGGACGAGGCGGTGGCCCGGCTGCGGGCCTACGTCGAGGCGGGAGCGGACGGCGTGTTCGTGCCGGGGGTGGCCGATCCGGCGGTGATCGCCGCGCTGGTCGAGGCCGTGCCGGCGCCGCTGAACGTGCTGGCCGGACCGGGCGCGCCGACCGTGCCGGAGCTGGCGGCGCTGGGCGTGGCCCGGGTCAGCCTGGGGCCGGGCCTGGCGCGGGCGGCGTACGCGGCGGTGCGCCGCGCCGCCGAGGAGGTGTACGCGGAGGGAACGTACACCGCGCTCGACGGCGGGCTGGACTACGGGGAGTTGCAGGGGCTCTACGCCGAGGGGTTCTACGCCGAGGGGCCCGGCGTCACCGGGTGAGCGAGCCGAGCGTGCCCACGGTGTGGTCGAGCACGTTGCCGTTCGCACAGTGGCTCGGCCCGGCGGCGTGGCTGCCGAGCGCCGGGACGACCGCCACCTCCTGCAGGCAGGTCGCGGCCGCGCCGAAGTCCCCGCCGGACAGGGGCGAGGACCCGAAATCGCCCTCGGACAGCGGCGAGGACGAGGGCGTGGACGCCGTCGCGGAGGCGAACGCGGGCGCCGGCGCGGCGGCCAGCGCCAGCGCGGCCACCAGGAGCGCGGCGGGCCGCCGCACGCCGGTCACAGGCCGTGCCCGATCTGACCGCTGAGGCCCGGGTGGGTCAGTTGGCCGGTGCCGATCGCCTCGATCTCGGTGGCGGCCTTGCCGACCAGCGGCAGTTCCCGGGCCTCGTGGATGACGAGGTCGGTGGGGGAGAGGCTGAGCCCGTTGGAGAGGCCGCCGAGCGCGTCCGGGGAGGTCGCGGCGGAGGTGGTGGCGGACGCGGCGGGCGCGGCGGCGGCGAGACCGGCCAGGGTGAGGGCGGCCAGGGTGGCGAGTTTCTTCATGAACCCCCCAACGACCCGGGCCGCCCCCGGTCACCGCGAGGGCCGGACCGTCACCCGCAGCGTCCGCACGCTGTTGCTGACGAACGACCCGATCGGCTCCGGCGCCGGCCCGTCCGCGAGCGCCAGCGCGGGGTAGCGCTCGAACAGCAGCCGCAGCGCCGTCTCCGCCTCCAGCCGGGCGAGCCCGGAGCCGAGGCAGAAGTGCGGGCCGTGCCCGAAGGACAGGTGCCGGTTCGGCCGCCGGGTGATGTCGAAGCGGTCCGCGTCCGGGAAATGGCCGCCGTCGCGCCCGACGGCCGCGTACGAGGCGAGCAGCGCCTCGCCCCGCCGGATCACCACGTCGCCGACCGGGATGTCCTCGGTCGCGTAGCGGAGCGGGAACTGGCCGACCGGCGAGTCGTGGCGCAGCGTCTCCTCGACGACGGCCGACCACGGCACCGCGCCGTCCAGCACCAGCCGCAGCTGCTCGGGGTGGGCGAGCAGGGCGCGGACCGCGTTGGTGATGAGGTTGAGCGTGGTCTCGTGGCCGGCCACCAGCATCAGCAGCAGGGTGCCGACCAGTTCGCTCTCGCTGAGCCGGTCGTCGTCCTCGCGGGCGGCGATCAGGTCGGTGGTGAGGTCGTCGCCGGGCTCGGCCCGCTTGGCGGCCACCACCGAGGCGAGCAGCGCGAACAGCGAGCGCTGCGCGGCGACGGCGGCCTCGGGCGTGGCGGAGCTGGAGACCAGGGTGTCGGAGAGCTCGTGCAGCTCGTCCTGCTGCTTGGGCGGCAGGCCGAGCAGCTCGCCGATCACCTGCATCGGCAGCGGGTAGGCGAAGTGCTCGCGCAGGTCGAACGCGCCCTCCAGCCCGGCGGTCCGGTCGAGCAGCGCGACGGCCCGGGCCTCGATCGCCGGCCGCAGGGCGGCTGTCCGGCGCGGCGTGAACGCCTGGGTGACCAGCCCGCGCAGCCGCCGGTGGTCCTCGCCGTCGGCGGTGATCATCCCGGGGACGGTGACGAAGGTGAGCAGCGGCCAGCCCTCGGGCAGCCGCCCCTCCCGGAAGGTCGTCCACAGCTGCGGGTTCTTGCCGACGCGCGGGTCGGCGAGCAGCTCCTGCAGGGTGTCGTGGTGGGTTACTGCCCAGACCACCACCCCGCCAGGGAGCTCCACCAGGACCGCCGGGCCGGCTTCCCGGAGGCGGGCGTTCTCCCCGTGCTGGTCGCGTCCGAGGACGTCGAGCCGGACGGGCCCGGGACGGCCGGCAGCGCTTCCGTCCCCTCCGACAGCTCCGACAGCTCCGACAGCGTCTCCGCCGACTCCGGCGTGACGGTCGGGTCCTGGTCTTCCGGTAGCTGCGGCGGTGTCCATGCGGAGGGCCTTTCGGGGGCTGGCGGGCGGGGCGGGGTGAAGGCGCTGTAGAGCACCGGAAGGCTGACCAGGGCGCGCGACCAGGGCGACGGACGCCAGGCCAGCTCATGGGCCGGCACGGCCAGCTGCAGGTCCGGCAGCCGGTGCAGCAGGGTCTCGACGGCGGTCTCGACGATGATCCGGGCCGGGTGCTGGGCCGGGCAGACGTGCTTGCCCGCGCCCCACGCCAGGTGCGCCCGGTTGCCGCCGAGCCCGGCGTGCCCGACCGCGCCGGGGCCCTGGGCGGCCGGGTCGGCGTTGGCCGCGGCCAGGCCGAGCACCAGCATGTCGCCCTTGCTGATGTACTGGCCGCCGAGGACGGTGTCCCCGGTGGCCCAGCGGCCGGGGAAGTTCTGCGTCGGCGGGTCGCGCCAGAGCACCTCCTCCAGCGCGTCGGCGACGGTCAGCCGGCCGCCGGTGAGGGTGGCCCGGAAGCGGCGGTCGGTGAGCAGCAGCCGCAGCGTGTTGCCGGTCCAGCAGATGGTGGTCTCGTTGCCGGCCACCATCATCACCACCAGGTGGTGCACCGCCTCCTCGTCGGTCAGCGCGGCCGGGTGGGCCAGCAGCCAGGAGGTGAGGTCGGCGCTCGGGGTGGCCCGGCGGCGCCGCACCAGGTCGACCAGGACCGCCTGGAACTCCTGGTTGGCGCGTACCGATTCGGCACCGCTGTCGGCGATGTGGCTGATCAGCCGGATGAGGTGCGGACCGGCGTCCGGGGGCAGGCCGAGCAGCTGGGTGAAGACCAGCAGCGGCAGCCGACGGGCGTACTGGGCGACCAGGTCGGCGGTGCCGTCCGGGCCCCAGCTGTCGATCAGCGCGTTGGCGGAGGTCTCGGTGGTCCCGCGCAGCTGCCGGTGGTCGATCTGGGCGAGCGTGTCGGCCACGGCGGCGCGCAGCCGCTGGTGCTCGGCGCCGTCCAGGTTGAGCAGGGTGGGGCGCCAGGCGGTCATCGGCTGGAGCCGCGAGTCCGCGGCGAGCCGGCCCTCGGCGGGCACCCGCCAGCGGCGCGAGTCCTTGGAGAACAGCGCCTCGTTGCGGGTGAGTTCGAGCAGCTCGGGGTAGCCGAGGACGAGCCAGGCCTCGACGCCGGGCTCCAGCTCGATCGGCGCCACCGGGCCGTACTGGGCGCGCAGCCGGGCGTACAGGCCGTGCGGGTCCTCGGCGACGGCGGCGCCGTACAGCGGGGTGAGCGGCACACCGACGGGCAGCCCGCCGGGCAGCGTCCCGCGGTGGTCCGCGGCACCGGCCCCGGCGTGGGCCGGGCACCCCGGCGGCGGGACGGCCGCCGTGCCGGCGGGCTCGGGAAGGGTCATCGCTCCAGCTCCAGGACGGAGGTGCGGTGCAGGTGGTCGACGAAGTCGATCAGCAGGTCGTACGAGGCCCGCCGGTCCCGGGCGTCGCAGTAGAGGATCGGCGCCCCGGGCAGCAGGTCCAGCGCGGCCCGGATCTCCTCCTCCGGGTAACCCGGCGTGTCCGGGAAGGTGTTGACCGCGACGGCGAACGGGATCTGCTGCTCCTCCAGCCGGCCGAGCACGTCGAAGCTCTCGTCCGGGCGGCGCAGGTCGACCATGGCGATCGCGCCGAGCGCGCCGCGCGACAGGTCGTCCCAGAGCGGCCAGAACCGCTGCTGGCCCGGGGTGCCGAAGAGGTACAGCGCGAGCCGCCGGTTGAGCGTGATCCGGCCGAAGTCCAGCGCCACCGTGGTGGTGGTTTTGCCGGTGCGCCCGGTGAGGTCGTCCACGCCGGCGCTCGCGGCCGTCATGGTCTCCTCGGTGCGCAGCGGGGTGATCTCGCTGAGCGAGCCGACCAGGGTGGTCTTGCCGACCCCGAACGGGCCGGTGACCAGGATCTTCACCGCGCCCTGGACGGACGGCGGCAGGTACTGCGGCTCGGCGGGCGGGCCGGAGGGCGCGGCGGCCACCGGGCCGGCGAGCGGGTCAGCGGAGTTGGCGGAGGCCAACGAGCACCTCTTCCAGGAGAGTGGTGGGCAGGCGCTCGGCCTGCGGGACGGGCGGGAGCACCTGGACGGCGCCGAGGTCCCAGAGGTCGCCGACCAGCACCTTGACGACGCCGAGCGGCAGCCCCAGGTGGGCCGCCACCTCGGCGATCGACAGCAGGCTGCGGCAGAGGTCGACGATGCGCTGGTGCTCGCGGTTGAGCAGCGCGTCCTCGGGCAGCTCGGGCCGCTCCGGTAAGGCGCTGACCAGGCTCTCCAGCGCGAGCTCGGGGCGGGTGGAGCGGCTGCGGCCGCCGGTGATGACGTAGGGGCGGACCGGGCCGCCGCTCACCGGTGGCCCCCCGCCGCGAGGTCGGCGCGCGGCGGGCTGGTGAGATGGGTGCCGATCCGCTCGACGAGGACCTGCATCTGGTAGGCGACCAGGCCGGCGTCGACGGCCTCGCCGGTCACCACGGCCAGGTGGGCGCCGGCGCCGGCGGCGACGATGAAGAGGTAGCCGCCGCCGTACTCGATGATGATCTGCCGGGTGGAGCTGTGGTGACCGCCGAAGCCCTGGGCGACGCCGCGGGCCAGCGACTGCAGGCCGGAGCAGGCGGCGGCGAGCCGCTCGGCGTCCTCGCGGACGATGTTCTCGCTGCGCCCGATCTCCAGGCCGTCGTTGGACACCACGACGGCGTGCTGGACCTCGGGGACGTTGATGATGTCGGCGAGCAGCCAGCCGAGGTCAGGGGTGGTGGTCATGGAACTCTCCGGAGGGCTGGGGAAGCTGGGGGGAAGCGGGAAGGGAAGGGTCGTGCGGGGCGGGGGCCGGGGAGTGGCCCGAGGGGTGGAGACCGCCCTGGTCCTGGCCGAACGGGTCCTGGCCGAACGGCTCGCGGGGGCGGGCCGTCCGGTCCTGCTGCCGGGTCTCGGCCTCGGCCTGGGCCCGGTACGCCGCCCGGGCCTGGTAGGTCGCCTGGGCCTGGGAGTTGGCCCGGGCGGCCGAGCGGCCGCTGGCGGTGCCGGCCTGGAACATCGACATGAACGCCTGCGCCTGCTGCGCCGAGCGGTACGGCGGAGCCGGCGGCGGGGTGGCGGCGTCGGCCGCGTGCCGGGTGGCGGCGCGGCCGCGCCGGTGGCTGCGGCGGGGCAGCGGCGGCGGGGTGGTGCCGGGCGACGGTGCGTCGCCCGCCGCCGGGTCACCCGCCGGGGTCGTGGCGGGCGGGGTGGCCGCGCCCGGGCGGCCGTCGGCCGGCGGGTGGCCCCCGGGCGACGGGTACCCGGGAGACGGGTACGCGGGCGGGTAGCCGGAGGACTGCGCCGGGTCGTACGGGACGCCCGGGCCCTGGCCGGGACGCGACGGCGCCGCGCCGTACCCGGGGCCCCGGCCCGTCCCGGCCGGCGGCGCGGAGCCGCGGCGCTGGCCGCCGCCGAACACCGCGTCGCCCACGCCGAGGCCCGGCACGGTCGGCGGCAGCGGTTCGGTGAGCAGCGCGTTCGGCAGCATCACCACCACCCGCACCCCGCCGTACGGTGAGGGCGCGGAGCTGAGGGTGACCCGGAACCCGTACTGCTCGGCGAGCCGGCCGACCGCCGCCAGGCCGAGCTGCGGCACCTCGCCGAGGCGGGAGATCTCCACCGTGGAGCCGCCGGCCAGGGCGGCGGAGGCCTTCTCGACGGCCTGCTCGGGCATGCCGACGCCGCCGTCGTCGATCTCGATGACGGCGCCGTTGTGCACGGGCATCAGGGTGACGAACACCTGGGTGCTGGGCGGGGAGTAGCGGGTGGCGTTGTCCAGCAGTTCGGCCACCGCGTGGATCAGCGCCTCGGCGGCCGCGCCGACCACCGCGGTCTCGATCCGGCTGCGGATCATCACCCGCTGGAAGGGCAGGATGCGCGACTGGGCGCCGCGCACGACGTCCTCCAGCGAGACCGGCTCGGGCCAGTGCCGGCCGGCCCGGGCGCCGCAGAGCACGGCCAGCGTCTGGGCGAGGCGGGCCTGTTGGGCGGCGGCGTGGTCGGCCTTGAGCAGGCCCTCCAGCAGGGCCGGGTCGTCGTGGGTGCGCTCCATCTCGTCCAGCAGGGCCTGCTGGTCGTGCGCCATCACCAGGATCCGGCGGGCCACGCTGAGGAAGGCCCGCTGGGTGGAGGCGGTGAGCTCCTGTTCGTGCTGGACGGCGGCCAGTTCGGCGTTGCGGCGGGAGAGTTCGGCGGCGAGCCGGTTCCGCAGGTCGGTGACCCGGTGCTGCTGCTCGTCGGCCCGGCGGCGCTGGGTGGCGGCGACCGCGCGGTAGCGGGCGGCGGCCACGAGGGCGAGGACGGCGAGCACGCCTGTTGCCGTTGCGCACCACTGAGTCATCGTCACGCGGCGAATTCTAGGGTGATGATCCTACGAAGGTGTGAACGGATCCCGCCAAGTGACCGGATCTCGTCGATATCCTGTCAATACCGCGTCAATCCGCCCTGCTTCGGACCCGATCGGACGGTCCGTGGACTCCCGATCGGTGTCCCAGCAGCCCCGCTAGTGCACAGCCGACAACCGGTGCAACAGCAGTAACGCCACATCGTCCGGACGCGAACGCCGTTCGGTGACGTTCAGGGTGAGCAGATCGGCCAGTCGTTCCAGCGCCGGACCGGGCTCCACCCGCACCGGACCGGCGTTGCGCGCCCACAGCTCCAGCCCGCCGAGCATCCGCTGCACCGACTCGTCGTAGTCCTCCCCGCGGTCCTCCACCAGGCCGTCGGTGTAGACGAGCAGCGTCTCGCCGGGCGGCAGGTGCTCCACCACCAGCGGGTACGGCCGGTCCGGGGCGACGCCCAGCGGCGGGCCGCCGGGCAGGTCCAGCTCCACCGCCCGGGCGTCCTCGGTGACCCGGACCGGGGCCGGGTGCCCGGCGCGGGCGGCCCGCAGCGTGCCGTCGGCCGGGTCGAGGGTCAGATAGAGGCAGGTGGCGAACAGTTCGGTGTCCAGCTCGGCGAGCAGCCGGCTGGTCCGGGCCAGCGTGGCGGCCGGGTCGTGCCCGTCGGTGGCGTACGCGCGCAGACCGCTGCGCAGCTGGCCCATCACCGCGGTGGCCTCGGCGTTGTGGCCCTGGACGTCGCCGATCACCAGGCCGATCCGGCCGTCCGGCAGCCGCAGCAGGTCGTACCAGTCGCCGCCGATCTGCATGCCCTCGGTGCTCGGCAGGTAGCGGGCGGCGCTGGCGATCCCGGGCAGCCGGGGCAGGGTGCGCGGCAGCATCGCGCGCTGCAGCTCG
Source organism: Kitasatospora sp. NPDC097605 (assembly GCF_040302725.1). Classification (NCBI taxonomy): domain Bacteria; kingdom Bacillati; phylum Actinomycetota; class Actinomycetes; order Kitasatosporales; family Streptomycetaceae; genus Kitasatospora; species Kitasatospora sp. NPDC097605. Next base: position 148,794 of record NZ_JBEOSF010000017.1, read on the forward strand.
GTGGCCCGGTGGTGGTGGGTGTCGTAGAGGCGGGCCCGTTCCAGGGACTGCGCCAGGATGCCGGCGAAGGCGGAGTAGAGGGTGCGGTCCTCGCGGCTGAAGACCCGCTCGGTGGCGAAGGTGATCAGGCAGGAGCCGACCTGCCGCCCGGAGGCGACCAGCGGCAGCACCGCCCAGGCGGCCGGGGCGAGCGGGCCGCCGGCGTCGGCGGCCCGCGGCCGTCCGCGCCCCCGTCCGCGCCGGGCCGGTTCGCTGAACAGCGGGGTCGACCGGGCCAGCGCGCGCTGCATCACGCCCTCGGACAGATCGGCCAGCCGGGTCAGCTCGGTGCGCCGCGGCCCGCCGTAGACGGTGTGCGCGACGGGCAGCAGCCGGCCCTCGTCGACCAGGTCCAGCACGATGCTGGCCGCTCCGAAGGCGGGCCGGGCGACATCGGTCACCGCCGTGGTGACGTCCCGGACGGTGACCGCCCGGGACAGCGTCCGGGTGAGTGCCAGCAGCAGCGCCGAGCGGGCCCCGGCGGCGGACGTCCCGTCGGTGTTCCCCCCGGCCGTCCCGTTCACCTTCCCGTCGACCTTCCCGTTGGCTCTCCCGGACCTCCGGAGGGCGCGGCCGGTGACCGGGTGCTCGTCGGGGGTGCGGCCGTGGTCGAGGTCGGCGATCAGCCCGGAGATCCGGACCGGCCGGCGGTGCACGTCCAGCATCACCTCGCCGGTCTCCTCGATCCGGACCACCCCGCCGCCCCGGCGCGGCACCCGGTAGCGGAGCCGGTACGGGCCGCCGGTGGCGAGCGCCTCGGCGAGCGCGGCCTGGACGTCCGGCAGGTCCTCGGGGTGGACGACGAGGTCGAGGTCGGGCGCGGGGGCCGGGCCGCCGTCCTGCGGCGCGGGCCGGCCGACCAGCCGCAGCGCCTGGGCGTCCCAGTGGGTCTCGCCGGTGACCAGGTCGCGCTCGAAGGCGCCGTGCCCGGAGGCGCGGACGGCGAGCGAGAGCAGCGGGTGGGCGGTGCCGGCGGCCGGGTCGCCGCAGGGGCCGGGCCCGGGGCGCACCCCGTTCGGCGCGGCGGCTCCGGGGCGCGGGGCGAGCGGCGCTCCGGCGTGCTCCAGCAGGTACGCCAGCCGGTGCGCGCAGGCGTCCGCGAGGGTCTCCAGCACGTCGAGGTCGCGCCGCGGGACGATCCCCCGGTGGGCGAGCGCCAGGGCGAGCACCCCGACCGGCCGCTCGTCGACGAGCATCGGCAGGGTGACGATGGCGACCATCCCGGTGCCCATCCCGGCGTTCCGGTTGGGGTAGTCGACGCTGGTGCGCTCGGGGCTCAGCAGATAGGGGCGGCGCAGCTTCAGCGCCATCGCGGCGGGCAGCTCACTGGCCGGGTCGACCACGCTGTAGCGCTCGTGGGCCCAGTCGGGCAGGCCGTGGGAGGCGGAGAGCCGGAGCAGGCCGCCGGGGTCCAGCAGGTAGAGCGCCGAGCCCTCGCCGGTGATCCAGCCCGGGCCCTCGGCGAGCACGGTGGCGAGCAGTTCGGCGGCGCTGGCGCAGCCGAGCAATAAGCGGACGCAGCGCATGGCACTGCGCGCGGTGGGGCTGCTGCGCGGGTCCACGGGACGGCCGGCCTCTCCGGTTCCTTATGGGGCAGTTAATTCTTAATACCTTATTTCTTAAGCGGGTGAGGCGTGGGGCGAACGGCGGGTCCCGGGGCCCCCGGTTTCCCCGGTGTGCGAGCGGCCCCGCCGGGTCCGGTACCCTTCTCCGTACGACGTCCCGCCGCGCAGGCGGGGTCGTGCGGTACGGGGCTATAGCTCAGACGGTTAGAGCGCTTCCCTGATAAGGAAGAGGCCACAGGTTCAAGTCCTGTTAGCCCCACACCACCGCGAAGGGCCCGGAGCGTCGCTCCGGGCCCTTCGGCGTTCTCCGCTCCCGCCGCTTCCGCCGCTCAGGGGCGGGGCCAGCCGCGCAGTCCGGCGGTCAGCACGGTGATCATGCGCTCCTGGGTCTCGCCGAGGTCCTCGGCGAGCTGGAAGGCGCCGCCGGTCGACAGCGCGGCGAAGCCGTGGGCCAGCGAGCGGAAGGTCCGGGCGGCGTGGATCGCCTCGGACCCCTCCAGCCCGTACTCGCGCAGCACCGCGACGATCACCCCGACCAGCCGGGCGGCCGCCGCGGCCAGGTCGGCGTCCGGCTGCGGCGCCTGCGGCAGGGCGCCGTAACGGTGCGGGTGCTCGGTGGCGTACGCGTGGTACGCCCGCAGCACGGCGGCCACCGCCGCGTCCCCGCCCCGGCCGAGCGCCGCCTCGGCGAGCCGGTCGGCCAGCTCCCCGGTCACCCGGACGGCCACCAGCCGGCGCAGTTCGGCCAGGCCGCCGCTGACGTGCTTGTACAGCGAGGGGGTGGCGACCCCGGCGCGGGCGGCCACGGCGGCCAGGGTGAGGGCCTCGGGGCCCTGCTCGTCGATGAGGGCGAGGGCGTGGCCGACGACCTGCTCGGGGGTCAGTCCGACTCGGGGCACTGCGGTTCTCCTGGGTCCGGGGGTGGGGGTGGGGGTGGTGCCGGTGCTCAGGCCAGGTCGGCGAGGAAGGCCAGCAGGGCGTCGGCGGTGGCCCGGGGGTGGTCGGCCATCGGGTAGTGGCCGGCCCCCTCGATCATGACCTTGCGGGCGTTCAGCGCGGCGGCCTGCCGGTCGGCGACCAGCTCCGGCTTCCCGAAGTCGGGGTCCTTCGAGCCCATCACGACCAGCGCCGGGCAGCGCACCGCGGCCGTCCAGCCGGTGGGCGCCGAGTCGCCGCGCACATAGCCGCGGGTGGCGGTCTTCCGGCCCGGGACGCGCATCGCGGCGACCAGCCCGGCCACGTACTCCTCGTGGTCGGCCGGCTTGGGGCCGGGGTAGGCCATCCTCCGGTGGTAGAGGCCCCAGAACGCGGGCGAGTGCACCAGCAGCGCGCCCATCGCGCCGAGCGCCAGGCGCTGCAGCGCGCCCGGCGGCACGTTCTCGACGAAGGCGTCCAGCAGGACGATGCCGGCGACCCGGCCGGGGGCGTCCCCGGCGGCCCGCACGACGCTGGCGCCGGTGTACGAGTTGCCCGCCAGCACGGCCCGGTCGATGCCCAGGTGGTCCAGCAGGGCGAGGACGTCACCGGCGATCGCGGCGGGGGAGTAGTCGTCCCAGACGACCGAGGACTCGCCGAAGCCGCGCAGGTCCATGGTGATCACCCGGCGGCCGGCGGCGGTCAGCAGCGGGCGCAGGTGCCGGTAGGCCGCCCGGCTGTCCAGCATCCCGGGGAGCAGCACCACCGGGGCGCCCTCGCCGTGCCCGGTGTCGTCGAACGCGATCCGGCCGCCGGGCAGGTCGAGGTGGCGGGTGACGGGAGCAAGGGTGCCGTTCATGGGGAGCCTCCTGGGCGGGATCGCGGCCGAGCGCCGATAGCCATAAAGCTAAGGCTAATAGCCTTAGCCGTCAAGCTATCGACGCTGAATGCGACCGGCCCCGCCGGCGGAGGCCGGTCAGACTCCCTCCACCTTGAACGGGTCGTGCTCGGTCAGCAGCTTGTCCAGCCGCGCCTGGTCGACCCGGGTCACCAGCTCGGTGGTCTCCTGCCGGTCCCGGACCACCTTGGAGAGGGTGAACGTCGAGGTGATCGTGTAGAGCAGGCCGAGGGCGAGGAACGCCCGGGTCCACGGCTCCACCGGGAGGAAGGCGATCCCGGCGCCGAGGGCGGTGCCGGAGAGGGCGAAGGACAGCACGGCCTGGATGTGGTACGCGGCCGTGGTGCGGGACTGCATCGGTGCGCTCATGGCGCCAGGATGGCCGCGCCCGGCCCGGCCGCACATGAGTAGGGGTACTCAAGTGAGGGGCCGTTCGTTGACGTCCCGACACGTTCGGTAGTGTCAGTTGTCATCAAACGTCCCAAATCGCCCATCGGGTTGCGTGGTGCCCGATCCGGATCCCGCCGTCAGCAACGGATGGCTTGGAATCGGGGGGCTCTCGGATTAACGTTTGATAACGCAGCGCGGTCCGCAACGCCGTACCCAGACGGCACCGTGCGCCGTCGCCTAATCCCGCCGGCCGGCCTCCGGGCAGGCCAGGGAGCCGGGGAACCACGTTCCTTGGGGTGAATCGGCCGGGCCCAGGCCCAGCCGTAGGAGACCTTCCTGCTCCGAACCCGTCAGCTAACCCGGTAGGCGCGAAGGAAGGAAAGGAGCGCGCCTCCGTGGCGTCGACGCACACCCCGGCACATCCGTCCGGCTCCGGCACCCAGCTGCTGGACCACCCGGGCCCGTTCACCGGGCAGGGCCCGTTCGCCGGCCCGGCCGACGAGACCGCCCCGCCGGCCGCCGAGACCAGCCGGCACCGGATGCCCCGTCAGGGCCGCGGCACCGCTCCGCTGCTCGGCGTCACCGCCGTGGCGGCCACCCTGGGCGCCACCGGCTTCGCCTCCGCCACCCCGGCCGCCGCGCCCGCCGTCGAGGTGCCCGACGAGCTGCCGGTCGCGCTCTCCGCCGACCCCGGCCTGGCCCTCGCCGCCCGCATCCAGCAGCAGGCCGACAGCCAGCGCACCGCGGCCGAGGAGACCGCCCGCGTCCAGGCCGCCCAGGAGGCCGAGGCCAAGCGCGCCGCCCAGATCGCCCAGCAGGAGCAGGCCAAGCGCGCCGCCGAGGAGGCCGAGAAGGCCAAGCTCGCCGCGATCAAGCTGCCGGTGCGCGACTACCGGCTCTCCGCCCACTACGGCCAGAGCGCCCGCTACTGGGCCCACCTGCACACCGGCCTGGACTTCGCCGCCGACCAGGGCGAGCCCGTCTACGCGGTCGGCCAGGGCACCATCACCTCGGCCGGCTGGGCCGGCGCCTACGGCTACCGGATCGTCGAGACCCTGCCCGACGGCACCGAGATCTGGTACTGCCACCTCTCCTCGATCATCAAGGGCTCCGGCAAGGTCGTCCCCGGCCAGCAGATCGGCAAGGTCGGCGCGACCGGCAACGTCACCGGCGCCCACCTGCACGTCGAGGTCCGCCCCGGCGGCGGCGCCCCCGTCGACCCGGAGAGCTGGTTCGAGCAGCGCGGCGTCACCCCCTGACGCCTCCCGTCCCACGACGAGGGGCCCCGGCCGACCGGCCGGGGCCCCTCGCGCATCTCCTAGGCCTCGTCCCCGGCCGGCTCCAGCCCCGCCAGGTAGGCGTCGATCTCCGCCTGCCCCGGCTCCGGCGCCAGCTCCGGGAACTCCTCCACCAGCAGCCGCGGCAGCCCCGGCACCGTCCACCCGCCGGCCAGCTCCAGCGCCGCCCGCTCCGCGGCCTCCTCGAACGCCCCGAAGTCCCCGGCCAGCTCGTCCGGCATCGGGCGGCCCAGCGCCGTCAGCTCCGCCAGGTTCCGGTAGCTGCGCTCCATCAGCCCCTGCTCCAGCAGCCGCCGCGCGCCGTCGGTGGCCATCCCGACCGCCAGCGTCCGGGCCCCGCCCTCCCAGCCCCCGTCATCCACCGGGTCCAGCACGCCGTCCGCCTCCAGCGCCGTGCACGCCGCCGCCCGCTCCTGCGCCGGCAGCTCCCGGAACCCCGCCAGCCAGGCCCGCACCGCCGCCTCGTCACCGGTGTCCACCCCGGCCGCGCGCAGCAGCAGGGTGTACAGCCGGGGCCAGGTCACCAGGTCCGCCCGGCGCAGCAGCCCGGCCGCCACCTCGCCCTGCCACTCGGCCTCGGCGTGCAGCCGCTCCTGCCGCTTGGCGTTCAGCCGCTTCGCCGCCCGCTGGTGGTCGACCAGCAGCCGCACCGCCGCGCCGTACGCCAGCGGGTCCTGCCCCGGCTCCGGCTGGACGTACAGGTACAGGCGCTCGTACAGCAGGTGCTCCACCGCGGCGGAGGTCAGTTCGGGCCAGCCGTCGTGCATCCTGCCGCCGCCCAGCTCCAGCAGCGCCAGCACCGCCCGCAGCGGGGCCCCGGCGACCGGCTCGCGGCCCTCCGCCTCCGCCCAGGCGAGCAGTTCGGCGGCCTTGGTGCGCGGGGCGAGCCGCAGGTCTTCGTCTTCCATAACCACGAACCGTAACCGCTGGTCGGGGGTAGGGTCGGGAGCCATGGTTCCCGTCCGACTCACCGGGCCCCGGCTGGCCGTCCGCGAGTTCCACCTCACCCCCGAGGACGTGGACGCGCTGCACGCGGTGTTCGGCGACCCGGAGGCCACCCGCTACCTCCCCTTCGCACCGCGCGACCACGAGACCTGCGCCGACCAGGTCGCCCAGTTCGTGGAGGAGGCGGAGAAGGAGGAGCGGACGGTCTACCGGCTGGCCGTCACCCGGCTCGCCGACGCCGACGACCCGGCCTACGCCGTCCCGATCGGCAACGCCGCGCTCGGCCTCGTCCACCACCGGGCCGCCCACCTCGGCTACGCCCTGCGCCGCGACGTCTGGGGGCTCGGCTACGCGGGCGAGCTCGTCGGGCTGCTGCGCGACCTCGCCTTCGGCCCGCTCGGCCTGCACCGGCTGGAGGCCCGGGTGGACGTCGACAACGCCGCCTCGATCCGGGTGCTGACCAGGGCGGGCTTCCGCCTGGAGGGCCGGGTCCGGCACGACTACCGCCGCCCCGACGGCTGGCGCGACGCCTACCAGTACGCGCTGCTCGCCGACGACGCTCCGGCGTAGGCCCCCGGCCGGCCGCTCAGGGGCAGGGGGGATAACCCCACCCCCGGTTCGCCGGGGAGCCGGATGTCCCGCCCCGGCGCGCTTTGACAGGCTGTGGGAGTCAGCAGGACAGACCCCGCGAGCCCGACCCGCGAGCGACCCGAGGGACCGAGACCGGCCATGAGCACCCACACCATGCAGTACGACGAGTACGACGCGTACGAGGGCCGCGAGGGCGGCGAGCGCCCCGCCGTGGCCCGCCGCACCGAGGAACCGCCGTACGCCTGGCGGGCCCCGTTCACCTCCTACTTCTACCGCGAGGTCGGCTACACGCTGACCGGTCTGCCGGTGGCGGTCGTCGGCTTCGCGGTCGCCGTCGCGATGTTCTCGTTCGGCCTCGGCACCTTCGTCACCGTGCTCGGCCTGCCGGTGCTGGCCGGGCTGACCGCCGCCGCCCGCGGCTTCGGCGGGCTGGAGCGCGCCCGGGTGCGCGGCCTGCTCGCCCTGGACGTGCCCGCGCCGGCGCCGGTCCGCGCCGTCCGGCCGGGCACCTGGGGCGCGATCACCGCCCGCCTCGCGGACGCGGCCGGCTGGAAGGCCGTGCTGTACCAGGTGGTGATGCTCCCGTGGGCGATCCTCAGCATGGCGGTGTCGCTGGTCTTCCTCTGCGTCGGCTGGACGCTCGCGCTCTACCCCGTCTACCACTGGGTGTTCCCGCGCTACGTCGACTGGCCGGGCTACCGGGTCTTCGACTTCACCGGCAGCGACGGCGTGCGGCACGAGTACTACATCGAGTCGCCGCTGCAGATCGCCGGGGTCTGCCTGCTCGGGATGCTGTTCGTCTTCCTGACCCCGCAGCTGGTGCGCGGTCTGACCAACGTCAACCGCTTCGCCGCCCGGGGCCTGCTCGGCGGCTGATCCCGGCCCCGGTCCCGCCCCTGCCCCGGTCCCGCCCCTGCCCCGGCCCCGCCCCTGCCCCGCCCGGTCCACGTCCTGCTCAGGCCCGCCCCGGCCCCGTCCGCCCGCCCGGACGCCCCCGGGTGCGGGCCTTCGGCGTCCGTGGTCGGATGGCCGCGATGGCCGACCGAACCGCCAGCGCCCCGCCCGCGCCGCTGGTCACCTCCCGCCCGCTGGACGAGTACTGCGGCCTCTTCGGCCTCACCCGTGCCGGGATCGCCGCCCTGCCGGGCCCGCTGCTCGACTGCCCCGGCGGCGCCGCCGCGCTGGCCGCCGAGGCCCGCCCGCTCGGCTGCCGGGTCGTCGCCGCCGACCCGGTGTACGCCCGGCCGCCCGAGGAGATCGCCGCCCGCGCCCTGGCCGCCCGGGCCGCCATGGCCGCCGCGATGGCGGCCCGCCCCGAGCTCTACCCGGCCCGCCGGCAGCGCCGGCCCGAGCACTACCTGCGCGGTTGGGACCGGGCCCGCCGGCTGTTCGCGGCCGACCGCGCCGCCCACCCCGGGTGCTACGTCGCCGCCGCGCTGCCCCGGCTCCCGTTCGCGGACGGCACCTTCGCCCTCACCCTGAGCGGCTACCTGGTCTTCGCCTACCCCGAGCTGTTCGGGCCGGAGCGGCAGCTGGCCGCGCTGGCCGAACTGGTCCGGGTCACCGCCCCCGGCGGCGAGGTCCGGGTCCACCCGCTGTGCGACGGCGAGGGCCGCCGCACCACCCGCCTGGACGGCCTGCGCCACGCGCTCGGCGAGCGCCGGATCGCCAGCGAGGTCCGGGTGCTGCCGCCCGCCGACCGGGGCGACCGTGCCCGGCGGGTGCTGGTCCTGCGCCGGGTCGGCCACCGGTAATGGTCACTCGGCCAGTTCACCCCTATACTCACCGATCATGACCGAAACGCTGATCAAGCCGGCCGTGGCCTCGGACGCCGACCGGCTCACCGCCCTGATCCAGGACTGCTCCGCCTACCGCGGCGCCTACGCGCCGATGATCGCCGGCTACCGGGTGACGCCCGAGTACCTGGCCCGGCACGAGGTCCACCTCGCCGTCCGCGCCGACGACGACCGCCTGCTCGGCTTCTACGCGCTGATCACCGACCCCGCCGACCTCGACCTCATGTTCGTCGCCGACGAGGCGCAGGGCCTCGGCATCGGCCGCCGGCTGATCACCCACCTGCTCGACCGGGCCCGCGCCCTCGGCGTCACCGGCGGCATCCGCGTGGTCTCCCACCCGCCCGCCGAGGCCTTCTACCTGCGGATGGGCGCCGAGCGGGTCGGCACCTTCCCGGCCCGCCCGCCGATCGGCTGGGACCGGCCCGAGCTCCGCTTCGCCCTCTAGGGGTTCCGCTCGGACGACGCCGCCGCTGCCGGCACCTGCGCCGGCTCCGGCCCGCCCTGCTGCTGCGGCAGGAACACCGGCGCCTCCAGCCCCGAGAGGATCTTCTCCGCCAGCCAGCTCCGGTCCGAGCCGTACGGGATCCCGTCCGACGCCATCAGCCGCCCCGCCACCGCGTCCCGCAGCCGCCGCGCCTCCTCGGCCGGCAGCCGGGACATCAGCCCGCGTGCCGCGAGCAGTGCGTGGTACTGCTCGAACCCGGAACGCGGGTGCTCGATCGCCTCCAGCACGCTCGCGAGGTCGGCCAGCGCCGGATCGCCCTGCATCAGGGCCAGCGCCTGGATCCGCCGCCCCTCCGAGCCGTCCGCGAACAGCTCCCGGACCCGGGAGGCCGTCAGCGCCGACCGCCGGGCCGTCGACCGCACCTCGGCCACCACCCGCTCCGCCCCGGCCGCCGGGTCGGCCGGCAGCATCGAGCCCGGCAGGTCGTCGGCCTTCCCGGCGCTGGTGCCGATCAGGCCCAGGTGCTGCATCGCCCGCATCCGCAGGTCGTCCGCGCCCACCTTGTCGCCCTTGCGGTCGCGGTCCTGCCCGGCCAGGAAGAGGTCCAGCGCCCGGTCCGCGTCGGAGAGCACCCGCGGCAGTGCCAGCCGGGTCAGCAGCCAGCCCGCCAGGAAGCCGAGCAGCAGGAAGTAGAGCACCAGCGCGGCCGCGAACGGCGCGGTGCCCTCGCCGCCGCCCAGGGCCGGGGCGAGCGTGCCGCCGAGCCGGTCGAGCCGCTCGCCGAGCGAGCCGAGCTGGGTCAGCCCGACGCCCAGCAGCACCTTGGTGAGCCAGTCCGAGACCTGCTCCAGATTGGTGTTCGGCGCGTACGAGCCGTGCGCCTCACCGCCCTCGGCACCTCCCGCGCCGGCGCCGCCGCGCACCCGGGGAACCCCGAACAGGAACCCCAGCGCACCGCCGACCAGCGTCGCCGCGCAGGCCACCACCAGTCCGCCGCCCAGCGCCTGCCAGGGGTGCGGCCGTCCCAGCGAGAACAGCACCAGCCCCACCAGCCCCGCGCCCAGCAGCGTTCCGGCCGCCGCCCGCTGTGCCGTCCGCACCACCGCCGGCCCGCCGCTCCGCCGCGTCGCCGTCGCCATCGCCCACCACCCCCAGTGCCCGCACCCCACCCCTGCGGAGCGCGCGCCGACTCTAGCGGGGATGCCCCGCCGGACCCGTCGGCACACTCCCGGACGGGTCCCTCCGGGCTCCGGGAACGCAGACGGCCCGCGGGCTGCTCCTCGACGGCTCCGGTCCACGAGGGGCCGGGCGCCGAGGCACCGGGGATGTACCGGTGAGCCCGCGGGCCGGGTGACTGCTGGGAATTTCGCCTGCCGGGGACCTGGGGTCCCACCCTGCGCAGGCAGGGGCGGCTCTAGCGAGCAGCCACCTCACGCATCCTGATGGAACTCAATTCAGGATCACCTCCTTTCAGTGTGCCGCCACCATAGGCAGCCCACTGCGCGGAGGGCAACGCATTTATCGCGGCCGCTCCGCCGGATCAGGCGGTCGTCGCCTCGGACTTGAACTTCGAGTAGTCGATGACCTGGTCGGCCGGCGGGGCCTGGACGGTCACCGCCTTGTCGATCTCGCTGAAGTCCATCCGGCCGCCCTCCTTGCCGGTCTTCTCGATCCGCACCGGGTACGGGGTGCCCTCGGTGGCGACGTGCAGGACGGTCTCGCCGCCGTCGCTCTCCTTCGACTTCACGCTGAAGGTCTTCACGCCGTTGACGGTGCCGGCCGAGCCCTTGGTGATGTTGCTGGCGTCGTTGTCCTCGGTGAAGCTCTTGGAGAGGTCCTTGAGGTTGCAGAGGGTGGTGAAGTCCTTCATCTCGGGGTCGTCCTGCACACCCGAGATGTAGCGGCCCTTGAAGAGCTCGGCGGCCTTGGCACCGTCCTCGCCGCCACCGGCCACGTTGCTCAGGAACTCGGCGTCGGGCTTCAGGTAGACCTGCTTGCCGTCGCCCAGGACCTCGAACTTGCCCATGCCGGGCATGGCGATGTTGCCCTTGCAGTGCCCCTGGGTGTCGAGCACGAGGTCGAGGGTGACCTTCTTCCCGTCGGCGTCGGCGCCGGCGATCTCGCCGACGACCTTGACCGAGCCGGCGCCGGCGAGCGCGTCCTTGGCCTTCTTCTGGATCTCCTCGGCGCTGAGCTTGGCGGTGTCCAGCTTCGTCGCGGAGGTCTTGTCGTCACCGCAGGCGGTGGCGCCGGCCGCGAGCAGCAGACAGATCGCGGCGGTGCCGGCAAGGCGCTTCGACAGCATGAGTGTTTCCTAACCCGGCGCGACAGTGCGCGTCCGAACGGGTGACTTACCCGCTCAGTATGATCGAAAGCTCATTTAAGCGATCTTGACGCGCCGCGCCGTTACAGCTTCGTGGCAGGACCGTGCCGTCCCGATGCCGCCCGGACATGACGAAGGCCCGGAGGACGAATCCTCCGGGCCTTCGGCTACTGAGTAGCGGGGACAGGATTTGAACCTGCGACCTCTGGGTTATGAGCCCAGCGAGCTACCGAGCTGCTCCACCCCGCGTCGGTGAACACCACCATACGGGGAAGCCGCCCGAATGGGAAATCGGTTCCACATCCGCCCCTCGGCACCCGCGCGGTCCACGGCGGCTCACCGCCTCCTCACCGTCTCCTCGCCGGCCCCCGTACGGGGTGCCGCCCGGCCCGCGCCCTGGCCCAGGCGGCGAAGCAGACCAGCGCCGCGAAGCACGGCACCATCAGCACCGCGTACACCAGCAGGAAGCCGTGCGTGCCGAGGTCGGCCGCGGCGTTCCAGGTGCCGTGCAGGGCCGTCGCCAGGACCAGCCCGGCCGGTGCCGCCAGCCGGGCCAGCCGGCGGCGCCCGGTGGTGAGGGTGAGCGCCAGGCCCAGCCCGGTCAGCGCGGTGAACAGCGGGTGGGCGAACGGCGAGAGCAGGCCGCGCAGGACGAAGGTCTGCACGGTGCTGTCGAAGTCCCGCAGGCTCGGCGGCTCGCCGAGGCCGATGCTGTCCAGCCGCTGCTGCTGGTCGTCGGTGAACGCCCGCCCCAGGTAGAGCGCGTTCTCGGTGAAGGCGAAGCCGCAGGCGGTGATCCCGCCGAGCACCACCCCGGCGGCCAGGACGCGCGGCCGGGACCGGGCCCGCCGGTGGCCGGGGAGCGCCGTCCGCCCGCCGGGGTCCGGGGACGGGGCGGGGCGCGGGGGTGGCAGCGGGTGGGGCAGCGGGCGCAGATAGGGGCGCAGCCGCAGCCGTCCGCGCGCGTGCGGCAGGGCGAGCCGGCGTGGGTATGCGCGCGGTTGCCGGGGGCCGGGCAGCCGGTGCGGTACGCCCGGGCGGGGGCGGCCGCCGGGCCGGGCCGCGCAGCGCAGCCGCCGGCCGAGCGGCAGCAGCAGGACGAGCAGGGCGGCCCCCTTGGCGCTCTCCTCGATCACCGGGGTGACCAGGTCGGCGCTCAGCGCCTCGCCGAGGCTTCCCCGGTGGGCGGCCAGGTAGCCGCTGGTCCAGCCGTTGGCGAGGATCGCCACGGTGGTGGCGGCGCAGGCGCCCCAGCCGAGGCAGAAGACGATGTACCGCAGCGGCACCCGGGCGGTCTGGTTGAGCCAGGCGAGCCCGCCGAGCACGAAGGGCAGCGGGACGGTCGCCAGTCCGAGGCCGACCAGCAGCCCGGCGGTGCCGGTCTGGCGGCGGACCAGGTGGAGGATCAGCACGCCGCAGCCCACCAGGGTCAGCACGACCGTCGTGGTCAGCGCGGAGAACGCCGCCGAGCGGAGCGGGCCCGCGGCGCCGGCCGCCGGCGAGTCGGAGGCGGCGGAGGCGGCGGCCGGGGCGGTGGGCGCCTCCGCGCGGGACGGCCCGCGCGCGAGGGCGGGCACGAGCCGGTGCGCCCGGCGCCTCCGTGGCCCCGGGATGGTCCGGGTGCCGGCGGTGGGCGTGGGCATCTCTCGGTCGTCGGCGGCCCGCACGGTGGAGTGGTACCCGCCGCCGGACGGGGTGCTCACGCGCCACAGGGTAGGCCACAGCGCCCGGCGGCCGGGGGGAGTCGGGGCGAACGCCCCGCCGCGGTCCCGCCCGACGGCGGGCGCCGGGTCCGTCGAGGCCCGCCGGGTCGAACACCCGGCGGGGGCTCAGCGGCGGCGGAACAGCAGGTCGTGCACCACGTGGCCCTTGGCGATGCCGGCCCGTTCGAACTTGGTGACCGGGCGCCAGGCGGGCCGCGGCGCGTAGCCGGGGACGGAGCCGTCCGGGTGGTCCGCCGGCTCCAGCCAGCCGGTGCCGTCGCCCTCGGGGTGCAGGTTCTCCAGCTCCGGCGAGGCGGACAGCACCGCGAGCATCTGCTCGGCGTACGGCTCCCAGTCGGTGGCGCAGTGCACCAGCGCGCCGGGCGCCAGCCGGGGGAGGACCAGCTCCAGGAAGGACGCCTGGACCAGCCGGCGCTTGTGGTGCTTGGGCTTGGGCCACGGGTCGGCGAAGTAGACCCGCAGGCCGGCCAGCGAGGCGTCGGACAGCATGTCGCGCAGCAGGATCACGGCGTCGCCGGCGGCCGGGCGGACGTTGGTGCTGCCGTCGCGCTCCAGCAGGCCGAGCAGGTTGCCGTGGCCGGGGGTGTGGACGTCGGCGGCCAGGATGCCCGTCGCGGGGTCGGCGGCGGCCATCGCGGCGGTGGTCTCGCCCATCCCGAAGCCGATCTCCAGGGTGACCGGCAGGCCGTCGAACAGCGCGGGCAGGTCGAGCGGGGTGCCGTCGATCGCGATGCCGTACTTCTCCCAGCCCCGGTCCAGCGCGCCCGCCTGGGCGTTGGTCATCCGGCCCCGGCGCGGCTGGAAGCTGCGGATGCGCCGCTCGCTGTGCTGGGCCTCGGTGGCCTTGTGCGGGTACATCGGCGCGGGGTACGCGGCGGGCGCCGCGGAGAGCCGGGCGGAGGGCGAGGGCTGGGGGATCGGAGCGGTGGCAGTCACAATCACCCGAGTCTACGGGGCCGTCGGGCGCGGGCCGCAGGCCCTGTGACGGTCCCCACGTCCCCGCCCTCCGGCCGGTTCTCCGCCGGTTCTCCGCGGGCCTTCAGCCGCCCGCCTCCAGCGCGGCCAGCGCCCGGCGGGCCACCTCCCGGCCGATCGGCAGCGAGGCCGTCGCCGCCGGGGAGGGCGCGTTCAGCACGTGCACCAGGCGGCGGGTGGAGCGCGGGTCGTCCGGGTCGAAGCCGGCGAAGGCGAAGTCGTCCAGCAGCGCGCCGTCCCGGGCCACCGCCTGGGCACGCACGCCCGCCCCGGCCCGGACCAGGTCGGCCGACGTGACGGCCGGCAGCAGCCGCTGGACGGCGGTGGTGAACGCCCGCTTGGACAGCGAGCGGTGCAGCTCGCCCACCTCGTAGCGCCAGTGCCGGCGGGCGATCTGCCAGGTGCCGGGGAAGGCGACGGTGCCGGCGAGGTCGCGCGCCCGCACGGTGCGCCAGTCGTAGCCCTCACGGGCCAGCGCCGGTACCGCGTTCGGGCCGACGTGCACGTCCCCGTGCACGCCCCGGGTCAGGTGGACGCCCAGGAACGGGAACGCCGGGTCGGGCACCGGGTAGACCAGGCCCCGGACCAACTCCCGCCGCTCCTTGACGAGTTCGTAGTACTCGCCGCGGAACGGCACGATCCGCACCCCGGGGTCGTCGCCGGCCAGCCGGGCGATCCGGTCGCTGTGCAGGCCGGCGCAGTTCACCAGCACCCGGCAGCGCAGCTCGCCCGCCGAGGTCTGCACGGTGACGCCGTCGGCCCGCCGGGCGACCGCCCGCAGCTCGGTCCCGGTGCGGATCTCCGCCCCGGCCTCGCGGGCCAGTCGCGCGTAGACGGCGGCCACGGCGGGGAAGTCGCAGATGCCGGTGGTCCCGATGTGCAGCCCGGCGATGCCGGTGACCTGCGGCTCGTACCCGGCGATGCCCCGGCGGTCCAGCTCGGTGACCGGGATGCCGTTGGCCCGGCCGCGCTCGGCCAGCGTGCGCAGCCGGTCCAGTTCGGCGGGCCCGGTGGCGACGATCAGCTTCCCGGTGACCTCGTGGGGGATGGCGTGGGCGCGGCAGAACGCCACCATCTCGGCGGCGCCGGCCACCGCGTACCGGGCCTTGAGCGACCCGGGCCGGTAGTAGACGCCGCTGTGGATCACCCCGCTGTTGCGCCCGGTCTGGTGGGCGGCCAGGCCGGGTTCCTTCTCCAGCACGGTGAGCCGCAGCCCGGGCCGGGCCCCGGTCAGCGCGTACGCCGTGGCGAGCCCGACGATCCCGCCCCCCACCACCAGCACGTCGACGTCGTACCGCACGGCCACTCCTCGACTCGCCTCGTCCGACCGCCCCCGTCCGACCGCGATGCTGCCACGTCGGCGGGGAGCGGTCGAGGGTGCGACCGGTCAGGCCGGGGCGACGATCACCGCGCGGGCCCGTTCGGTCAGCTCGCGCACCCGGCGCTCGCCCTGGAACGGCTCCAGCCGGCGCAGCATCTCCACCACGTACTCGCGGCTGCGCTGCGAGGAGATCCGCCCGGCCACGTCGACGGCGCGCTCGCCGGCCGCGACCGCCGCGTCGAGGTTGCCCGCCTCGGCCTCGGCCATCGCGGAGACCACCAGCCGCAGGCCGTGGGAGCGGACGAACCCCTCGGTGGGCCGGGCCAGCGCCTCGCGGGTGAACTGGCGGACCTTGGAGGGCACTCCGAGGTCGCGGAAGCACTCGGCGGCGTCGGCGGCGAGCCGGTCGTAGGCGTAGAAGTCGATCCACGCCGGATCGGGATCCCCGGCGCGCGCCCGTTCGAGGGCGCTCTCCGCGGCGCCGAGCGCCGTCGCGCACGCCGCCGCGTTCCGGGCCTTGGCCTGGGCCCGGGCCTCGACCAGGTGGAAGAAGCTCATCGTCCGGGCGGTGGCCAGGCCCCGGTTGCGCTCCAGGGCGGCCTGGGCGAGGTCGACGGCCTCCTCGGCGAAGCCCCGGTAGCCGGCCTGCAGGCTCATCGAGGCCAGCACATAGCCGCCGAGCGGGACGTCCGCGGCGGCCCGGGCGAGCCGCAGGGCCTGGATGTAGTAGCGCTGGGCGGCCTCGTGCTGGCCGGTGTCGAAGGCCATCCACCCGGCCAGCCGGGTGAGTTCGGCCGTCGCGCCGAACAGCGCCCGCCCCACCGCGTCGCTGTAGGAGGCGAGCAGCAGCGGCGCCGCCTCGACCCGCAGGCACTCCGGCACCATCGACGAACGCCAGTCCCCGCCACCGTACTTGGAGTCCCAGCGGCGGGCCTCCTGGGCGGCCTCGCGGAGCTTGGCGGCGTCCGAGTGGCCGACCCGGTAGGAGCCGGCCTCGGCGGGGGAGCGCGGTACCTCGCGGGCCACCGAGCCGTCGGCGGGGGTGATCAGCCAGCGGGAGACCGGGGTCGCGTACGCGGCGACCGAGAAGGTGCCGGCCAGGCTGTCGCTCCAGCGCCCGCCGCCGGGGCCGCGCCGCAGGTCGAGGTCGACCCGCCAGAGGTCGGTGGCGGAGCGGACGGCGTCGGGGACCTCGCGCGGGAAGGCGAGGCCGAGTTCGGGCGCCGGGTCGGTGTCGCCGAGGCCGATCTCCTCCAGCGGCACCGGCCGGCCGAGCTTGCCGCCGATCGCGGTGGCGATCAGGTGCGGGACGGGGCCCTGCGGCACCATGCCCTTGCTGACCCAGCGGGCCACCGAGGTCTTGTCGTAGCGGAGCGTCAACCCGCGTTGGGCGCCGAGGTCGTTGACGCGGCGGGCCAGCCCCGCGTTGCTGATCTGGGCGAGGGTCAGGAGCGTGCCGAGCCGTTCGTTCGGTCCTCGTGGGCTGACGGTCATGGTGGCGGCGGCACCTCCTGCGGCCTTGTGCGCGGGGCCCGGGCGGCGCCGGGCCGTAGCTGCTGTACCTAGAGTAGTCGGACGCGTTCCGACGGTTAAGAGGCCGCATTCCGGATGGCGGGATCGCGCGCCCGGGGCCGGCCGGCGGGCGGTCCGCGGGATTGGTCCGGACCACCCGGATCCGGCCGTCCCGGGGTGTCCGGGCGGAGCGCCGGAGCGCCGTGCTCCGGTCCCGTGTCGATGTGCGCCCGGCCGTGCCCCCTGGCCCGACCGGCTGGTCGGCGATTCGCTGGTGGTCGTGGGTCGGCCCGCCGTCGAGGACCCGGCGGGCCGGGGGACGCCGCCGCCTCCATCCCCGCGGGCGGCGGCGACGTCCGGGAGGGCATGCGGATGCCCTCCCGGGCAGAGCGACGCCTTTCGGCCATTTCGCGATGGCCATGACAGGGCGCCGTGGAGGGCGGTCCGGGCCGAGGAGGGGGAGGTCCGGCCCGCCCCGGCGGGGCGGCTCGTCCGGGTGTTCGACACCGTGCGTGGCCGTCCGGCGAAGCACCCTGCCGGGGCGTACCGGAAACGACAACTCCGGTCACCGGAAGCCCGACCGGTGGCACCATGTCTTCTGACGGCGCGCCACGGGCCGGCCAGGGGGACCGCCCGGCGGCGGGCGTGCCGCGCGGTGCAGGTCCTCGTGCGGTGGAGGCGCGATGCGGTGGCTGACGGGCTGGTGCACGGGCGCGCCCCGACCGGGCACGCCGGCGCACGAGCCGCCCGGCGGGATCGCCCCGATCGCCGCGCGCCTCCTGTGGAGCGGACCCGACCCGCTCTGGGCGGTCGGCGACTGGCGGCCCGAGGAGATCCGCCTGGTCACCCTCCGGCCCGGCGCCCCCGCCGTCGTCACCACCGGACCCACCGCGCCGGACCCGGCCGGGACCGGACCCGCCGTCCTGCGGCTCGCCGTGCTCGGCCCCTGCGGCGCCACCGACGGCGAACTCGCCGCCGGCCTGGCCGCCGCCCGCGGCGGCGCCGTCCGCCACCTCACCGCCTGGCCCGGCGGCTACACCGTGGTGCTGCGCAGCGGCACCCGCTCGACGGTGCTGCTCACCGACCTGGCGGGTGCCCGGCCGGTCTTCCACACCCCCTGGGGCGCCGGCACCGCGTACGCCACCGCCGCCCTGCCGCTCGCCGACCTGGTCGGCGCGCCGCTGGACACCGGCCACCTCGCCGCCCGGCTCGCCTGCCCCGAGGCACCGGAGGCGCTCGGCACCGGCACCCCCTACCTCGGCGTGCAGCGGGTGCCGCCCGGGCACGCGCTGGGCCTGCGCGACGGGCGGCCGTACCTCTCCCGGTACGACGAGCCGGGCGGCGGCGGGGCGCGCGGGCGCGGCGAGGCGGCGGCCGTCGGGGAGCTCACCCGGGCCCTGCTGGAGTCGGTCCGCTTCCGGGTCCGCACCAGCCCGGCCGGGCCGCCGGGGCGGGCCAGGCTCGGCGTCGACCTCTCCTACGGGACGGCGTCCGCGACCGTCGCCCTGCTCGCCGCCGCGGTGCCGCCCCGGCCCGGCCCGCCGCCCGTGTCCGGCCCGCCGCCCACCGGGCCGGAACCGGCCGCGACCGGGCCCTCCGTCGCGCGGACCGGGGCGGTGAAGGGCTCCTGGGCCCGCACCGCCGAGCGGCCGCGGACGGCCCTGGAACCGGTCGCCGCCGTCACCTCCGGCGAGGCCGAGGCCCCGGTCCCGGCCCCGGCCCCGGACACCGCCCGGCTGCGCCACACCGTGCTCGCCGCCGCCCCGGAGACCCTCCCGTACGCGGACCTGCGCGCCGACCCGACCGCCGGGCGGCTCACCGACGAGCCCGGGCCGGAACTGGTCACCGCAGCCTGGGCCGGCGCCCGGTTCGAGGCGGGCGGCGCCGACCACCTCACCGGTTACGGCGCCCGGCACGTCCTGGACGGGCACCCGGCCCGGCTGGCCGACCTGGTCCGGGCCGGCCGCTCCCGTGAACTCCTCTCCCCGGTGGCCGCGCTGGCCGGTGCCGACCGGGCGGTGGCCGGCGTCCTGGCGGGCGCGCTGCGGACCCCGCTCACCGTGCTGCGCGCCGCCCACCGGCTCGCCCGCAGCCGGTGGGCGGAGGCGCTCGACGACACGGCCGTGCGGCTGACCCTGCGCCGTGTCCCCGACGGCGGCGGCACCGCGGGCACCCGCTCGGTGGACGACCTCGCCTGGGTGGTCCCGGGGCCGGCCGCCCGCTGGCTGTCCGACGAGGCGCTCTCCGCCGTCGCGCTGCGGCTCCGGCTGGCGGCGCGCGAACCAGCGCCCGGCGAACACCCGGGCGCGCACCGAGCCCGGCACGCCCTGCACCGGCACGCGCGCGGGTTCCGCACGCTGGTGCACGCCGCCGAGCAGCCCGGCCAGCGCCTGCACGCGCCCTTCCTGGACAACCAGGTGGTGCGCGCCGCCCGGCTGCTCCCGGACGACGTCCGGCTCCAGCCCGGGGCCCGGCACGCGCTGCTGCGGTCCGTCCTGGCCGGCAGCGGGCGCACCGACCTGCCGCCGGACTGGGGCCGGGGGCCCCGCCCCGACCGCACCGCCCCCGCCCGCGCCGGCCTGCGGCTCGCCGCCGACGGCCTGGCCGAGCTCTTCGACGCGCCCCTGCTCGCGGAGGCCGGCCTGATCGACCTGCCCGCCGTCCGCGCCGCCCTCATCCGTGCCACCGACCCGGGCGCCCCCCTTCCGCCCGCCGCCCTCGCCGGCCTCGCCGACCTGGTCGCCACCGAGCTCTGGCTCCGCCGGATCCGGGCGCGCCGCCACGGCGCCTGCTGGACCGGCCTCCCGCACCCCGTCCGTCCCGCCCTCACCCCCACCCGCTTCCCCTGACGCCGGAGCCGGGTTCGGCGCGGCTCGGGGGCGGGGCGGGGCCGGGCGGCGATCATGGCGAGGTCCCGTCCCGCCGCTCCCATCCCCCCGCACCCACGGAGGTCGTGGTGACCAGTACCAGTCCGGATCCGTCCGTCCCCGTCGTCCTCTCGGTGCTCGGGCGGCCGCCGACGGGGCGGCCGCCGGGGGTGCTCGCGGCGTGCGACGGGTCGGACGGTTCGCTCTGGGCGCTGGACCGGGCGATGACCGAGGCCGAGCTGCACGGCCTGCCCCTCTACGTGCTCGCCGTCGTCAACCCGGCGCCGGCCGGCTACCCGCCCGGGATGGCCGAGCTGGTCCAGGAGAGCGTGGAGACCCTGGTCGAGTCGATGGCCGACGGCCTGCGCCGCTCGGTGGCCGCCGTCCAGCGGGCCCGCCCGCACCCCTGCACGGCCGAGATGTCGCTGCACGTGGTGCTCGGCAATGTGATCGAGGTCCTGCTGGCCGCCTCGGCCCGCCAGCACACCCTGGTGCTCGGCACCCGGGGCAACGGCGGCTTCACCCGGCTGCTGCTGGGCTCGGTCAGCAGCGCCGTCGTCCACCACGCGGCCTGCCCCGTCCTGGTCGTCCCCGCCCCGCCCGAGACCTGAGCGCCCGGGGCCTGAGCGCCCGGGACCTGAGCGCCCGGGCCCGGACACTAGGGCGTGCCGGGAATGTCCCGAGATGGTTCACCGTTCACCAACCTCGGACATCCGCCCGACCCCACCCCTGGAGCCCCCGTCATGAAGGTCGAGATCTACTCCGACATCGCCTGCCCCTGGTGCTACATCGGCAAGCGCCGCTTCGAGCAGGCGCTGGACGGCTTCGCGGGCAAGGAGGACGTCGAGGTGGTCTACCGGCCGTACCAGCTGGTGCCGGACGCGCCGGCCACCGCCGGCCCGCACCGCGCGTGGCTGGCCGAGCGCTACGGCCCGCAGTCCGTCGCGATGGACGCCCGGGTGGCCGAGCTGGGCCTCGCCGAGGGCATCGACTACGACTTCGACGCCGCCCTGCACGCCAACACCTTCCTCGGCCACCGCCTGCTGCACCTCGCCGAGAGCGAGTACGGCGCGCAGGCCCAGGGCCGCCTCAAGGAGGCGCTGCTCAAGGCGCACTTCACCGACGGCGTGGATGTCGGCGACCGCGCCGCGCTCACCGAGGTCGCCGTCGGCGCGGGCCTGGACCGCGACCGGGTGAGCGCCTACCTCGCCGGCGACGAGGGCGCCGCCGAGGTCCGCGCGCAGCTGGCCGAGGCCCGCGAGCTGGGCATCACCGCCGTGCCGACCTTCGTCTTCGAGGGCAAGTGGGCCGTCCAGGGCGGCCAGGAGGCCGGGACCTTCCGCCGGGTGCTGGAGCAGGTCGCCACCGAGATCGGCGAGCGCCGGCCCGCGCCGGTGCAGGTCGCCCCGGCCGGCGAGGCCTGCGCGGACGGCTCCTGCGCCGTCTGAGCAGCCCCGCCCGGCCGGTCCGGCGCCCGCTCAGACGCACCTGAAGCGGGCGTCGGCCCAGGAGGCCATGTTCAGCGCCGACCAGATGCCGCTCGCCGGCGTCACCACCAGCCGGATCGACTTCTGCCCGTCCAGCGGTACGTGCACCGGCACCGCCCGGTCGCCCGCCCGCACCGGATGCGAGCTCCACAGCGTCCGCCCGTCGCCGCCCTGGACCGAGAAGACCACGGTCCCGAGGGTGACGCTCAGGTCGTCCATCCCGGCCACCGCGTCGAAGGACGTGCAGGTGCGGTTGAGGTCGATCAGGGTGGTCGCCGGAGCGTGCACGGTGATGCCGTGCCGGTACTCGACGCCGCCGACCGACGCGGTGTCCCGCTGCCAGAACCAGTCGCTCCCCTTCTGCCGGATGGCCGGCTGCGGCGGGGGGACCCGGTTGTTGCCGGGCTTGATCACCGGGAGGCCGTCGGCCCAGAAGTCGACCGGTGGCGGCGGCGTGGTCGGCGTCGGCAGGACCGGCGGGACGGTCGGCGGGATGGTGGGCGTCGGGATCACCGGCACCTCGGGGGTGGGGATCACCGGCAGTTCGGGCAGCTGCAGGGGCGGCAGGCTCGGCTGCGGCGTCACCAGGACCGGGGTCTGCGGCTTGCTCGGCGTCGCCGTCGGTGACGGTGCCGGCGTGGACTTCGGGGGCGCGGGCGCCGGCGAGGCCGCCGCGGTGGCCGGCGGCGTGCCGGGCGCGGTCGGCGGCACCGGCTTGGGCGGCGCGCTGCTCGCCGCGGGCGCGGGCGGCTCGGGAGCGGGCTCCTCCGCCGGGTCCGGCTCGGCGCTCGCCGGGGCCGGCGGCTGCGGCGCCGGTTCCGGGGCGGCCGCTTCGGGCGCGGGGGCCGGCGGCGCGGGCGCGGCCGGGGCGGACGCCGGGGGAGCGGCCACCGGGGGCTTCGGCTCGGGCGAGCCGGTGAGCGCGTACGCGGCGACGGCGGCCGCCGCCACCGCGATGGCGGCGGCGATGCCGGCCTTGGCGACGGTGCCCAGGCCCTCCCCGGCGGCGCCCGCACCCGCGCCCGCACCACCCGTCGCGCCACCTCCGGCCGTACCTCCGGCGGCGCCTCCGGCCGTACCGCCCGCCGCGGCGGCCGCGGTCCCGGCGGCCGCGCCACCGGCCACCGCCGCCCCGCCCACAGCGGCCGCGGCGGCGCCGAAGCCGCCCACGCCGACCCAGACCAGCACCCCGCCGGGCAGCAGGGCGCGCAGCCCGTGGTTGATCTCGGACAGCTCCAGGCACGCGGCCGTGCAGCGGTCGCACTCCCTGAGGTGCCCCCCGACCTCCGCCGAGGCCCGCTTGCGCAGCGAGCCGCGCGCGTACGCGCCGAGCCGGTTGGCGTACCCCTCGCAGGCCCGGTCCTGGCTGCCCGAGACATGGGCCTGCAGGAAGCCGGCGGCGAGCCGGTCACGGGCCCGGTGGGCCTGGACGGCGGTCGCGTTGGCGGTCTTGCCGAGCATCACCGCGACGGTCTTGGGCGACTCCCGCTCGACCTCGGTGTGCCAGAGCACCATCCGGTCGTCCTCGGGGAGTTCGGCGTAGGCCTGCATCACCATGCGCTGGTCCGCCATCGCCATCGCCCAGGCGTCGGCGCCCGGGTCGGCCAGGTCGAGGTCCACCACGGCCGCCGATGTCTGCGCGAACACGCTGAAGTCGTCGACGAGTTGCTCGCGCCGCTCGCTGCGGGTCCAGGCCGCGGCGACGTTCCGCACCGCGGTCAGCAGGTACGCGCGGACGGCGAACTCCGGCCCCTTGCCCGCCTTCAGCGCCTGCAGGGTGCGCGCGAACACCTCGCCG
This sequence comes from Kitasatospora sp. NPDC097605, assembly GCF_040302725.1. Lineage (NCBI taxonomy): Bacteria > Bacillati > Actinomycetota > Actinomycetes > Kitasatosporales > Streptomycetaceae > Kitasatospora > Kitasatospora sp. NPDC097605. Next base: position 171,683 of record NZ_JBEOSF010000017.1, read on the forward strand.
GCGAGGTCCTCGGCGGTGAAGCTGTCGCGGCAGCAGGTCCGGGCGTAGCGGCGCACCGAGTCGACGTGCCGGCGGTAGATCTCCTCGTACGCGGTGTCGTCGCCGGCGCGCACGAGCGCCGTCAACTCCGCGTCGGAGGGCGGCCGTTCACCGTCGACCGGATCGGCCGGAGCGGGAACGGTGAGGCGTGCCGGCGCGCCGGCGCCGACGAACGCCTCCGGGGTGACGCCTCCGCGCCCGGCGGGGGCCTGCCCGGGGACGCGGCCCTGGGGGAGGGCGGCGGCGGAGGCGGAGAGGGTCTCGCGGCTGGGCATCCCGGCCTGGTCCGGCACCTGGCCCGCGGGAAGCCACGACTGCACCGGGCCGGACACCCGGGGAGCGGCCGCCGATCCGGCGCCGGGCGCCCTGGCGTCGGCCCCCGGGCCGTCAGGCCCCCGGTCGGCTCCCCGGTCGGGTCCGGCCCCGGCGGGCCGCCCGAAGTCGAGGCCGTACCCGTAGTCGTTCTGTTCCTCGGCGCTCACAACGGACCCCAGATTCCACGACAGCCCCCGTAGTGTGGCAGGGCGCGCAGGAGTGCGTGGGCGCACGAGCTCCCGCTGCACGGCGCCGAGGGCGCGCGAACGGCGCGCATCGGGACATTGGCTCCAACCACGGGCAAAGGATGGCATAGCGCAGAGTTGGGCGGTAGCCGGACCGGCCGTGACCCACTCTTCCGTGGGGCCGTCGCGGATGTGTTCGCCCGCCGCGCGCCGCCCCGGCGGCCATCGCTCGCGCCGGGCGCGCGATCCGTTGCCACGCGCCGCCCGGTTCACCAACCTCCTTGCCCGTGACGGCCGGTGGCCGCCCGACCGAGTGCCGCTCAGCGGGCCCGCAGGCCGTCGAGCAGGATCTGCAGCAGCCGGTCCGACGGGACCTCGGCGGATTGACCGTCCGTCTGCGGACCACCCGCCGGCTGCGCCGCGTCCCCGGGCACCGGGCCCGCCGCCGCGGAGCCGGGGGCCCCGGCCGGCACCGTACCCGCCGGACCGCCGCGCCACGCGTGCACCGGCACCGACGCCGTCAGCACCAGCACCACGTCCGCGACGGTGACCCCGGGCCGCAGCTCACCGGCCGCGCCCGCCCGCGCCACCAGCGCCGCGAGCAACTGCAGGAGCAGCCGCGGGTCCGCGTCGGCCACCAGCGCCGCGGCCTCCGCCTCGGTCGCCGCGACCCCGGACCCCGCGACCCCGGACCCCGGGAACCCGCCGGACACCGCCGCCGCCTCGCCGCCCAGCGGCTCGTACCGCGCGAGGCCGAATCCGCCGGCCGGCCCGGCCGGTTCCGCCGAGCGCTGCTCGGGCACCCGCCCCAGCTCCTCCGCGTACCGGAACGCCTCCGGCGGCAGCAGCCGCCCGGCCCCGGTGGACACCGCGCGCGCCAGGTACCCGGCCAGTGCCTCCCAGGCCCCCGCGCCGCCGTACAGCGACTCGCGCGCCTGGGCGGTCAGCCAGGCGACCTCCTCGGCCGCGATCCGCTGGACCAGCACCTCCTTGCTCGGGAAGCGCCGGTACACCGTGCCCACACCGACCCCGGCCCGCCGCGCCACCTCCTCCATCGGCGCGCCGTAGCCGAACTCGCCGAACACCTCGCGGGCCGCGCGCAGCACGCTCTCCAGATTCCGGCGGGCGTCGACCCGTAGCCGCGCACCCGGTGGGGGCCCGCCGGCCTGTGTCAGTTCGCCGCCCCGGTACGGGACCGCCGCGTAAGCCGTCCCGCCCGGCCCGGGGAGGCCGGAAGCACCCGGCACCCCGGGCGGCCCGGCCGCCTCGGCGGGGCCGCGTTGCTCCGGGACCATGCCCTGGCCGGGGTGTGCCGCACCCGCTCGCCCCAACAGTCGCTCCTGTTCCATCATCCCAACTCTCCCCCGCAGGCATCCGATTCCGGACCCTGCCGTCGCCCGCCCCTGCACCCCCCGGTGCAGCTACGCCTGAAAGAAATGACCGATGACCCATCGCTCGTGCCGTTGGTGGTGCCGCCCGGGTGACGCCCGACCGCGGGTGCGGCCGCGCGCAGACCACCCGGACCCCGATCCGGCGGGCGCCGCCGGGCCGATCGATGCGATCGGACCGGCGTCCCGGCGCCCGCCCCGGGGCCTTGTCCGGGAACTACCCTTCCCCGGATCACGGTCCCGCAGTCGGGTTCTCCCGCCAACACTAGAACTGGCCGTAATGGCCGCTCCACGGTGCGTCGCCGCCGGTTGACATGGCAGTGGCCGCGCCGCCACACAATCCGACCATAGTTCACCGCCGTTCGAGGCCGAAAGTGCGTCAGAAACTCACCCCGGCAGCACATCTGTCCCCGTCCGGCCCCACCGGTCCCGTCCGCCACAGTACGGATGGTGGACAAGAGGGCGCCGACGGTCCTTTATTGGGGGGCGTGATGGGGGCATGCCCGGTCGAAGGCGGGCGCCGGGACCCATCGACAGGAGGTGCGCCATCAGGATCCTGATCGTCGGCGGCGGCTGTGCGGGCATGTCCGCGGCGCTGCACCTCCAGCGCGGCCTGCGCGAGCGGCTGCGCCGGGGCGAGGTCCAGCTCACCGTGGTCGAGCCACAGGCCTACCTCACCTACCACCCGCTGCTCGCGGAGGTCGCGGCCGGCACCATCGACCCCCGGCACGTGGTGGTGCCGCTGCGCCGCGAGCTCACCGAGTGCCGGGTGCTCACCGCCCGGATCACCCGGATCGAGCACGCCACTCGGCGGGCCTGGGCCGACGCCGCCGGCCCGGGGGAGCCGCCCGCGCCGGTCGAGCTCGACTACGACGTCCTGGTGCTCGCCCCCGGCGCGGTCTCCCGCACCGCACCGGTCCCCGGCCTGGCCGAGCACGGCCGCGGCTTCTCCACCGTCGGCGAGGCCGTCGGTCTGCGCAACCACGTCCTGGAACAGCTCGACCTGGCTGCCACCACCCGCGATCCGGCGCTCCGCCAGGCCGCGCTCACCTTCGTCTTCGTCGGGGCCGGCTACGCGGGCGTGGGCGCGCTCGCCGAGCTGGAGGACATGGCCCGGTACGCCGTCCGCGGCCACCACAACATCACCCCCGGGGACCTGCGCTGGGTGCTGGTCGAGGCCACCGACCGGATCCTCGCCGACGAGTCGCCCGAACTCGCCGGCCACACCCTCGCCCAGCTGCGCGAGCGCAGCGTCGACGTCCGGCTGGGCACCACCCTGGAGTCGGCCGCCGACGGGGTCATGGCGCTCTCCGACGGCAGCCGGTTCGCGGCCCGCACCCTGGTCTGGACGGCCGGGGTCCGCCCGAACCCGCTGCTGCGCGACACCGACCTGCCGCTGGACACCGCCGGCCGGGTCCGCTGCCTGCCCACCCTGCAGGTGCTCGGCCCGGACGGCCGCGCGCTGCCCGGGGCCTGGGCCGCCGGGGACGGCGCCGCCGTGCCCGACCCGCGCGCGGACGGGGCGCCGTGCGCGCCGAACGCCCAGCACGCCTTCGCCCAGGCGGAGCAGCTGGCCGCCAATGTGCTGGTCGCGCTGGACGGCGGCCCGCACGCGCCGGGCATCGCCGAGTACCGGTCCGAGGCCCCGGCCTGTTCCACCTCGCTCGGCCTCGGCCGGGCGGTCGCCCACACCAAGCGCGGCGGACGGCTCACCGGCCGCCGGGCCTGGTGGCTGCACCGGGCCCGGCACCTGCGCCGGCTGCCGAGCGGCGAGCGCCGGGTGCGGGTCCTGATGGACTGGGCGCTGACCGGGCTCTTCTCCCGCGAGGTCGTTCCGATCGGCCGGCCCGAGCAGCCGGCCCCGGTCGACGAGCGGCCCGGGTGAGCCGCGCCGGCGGCCCGCCCGCCACCGCCCGGTCGGAGTACGGGCGCGGCCCTGTGCCCGATCGGAGCACCACGCCTGGCGCGGACGACTTCCGGAATCGGGCCTCCGCCTGACAGGATCGGCCCGACCGAGTCATTACCCCGTGTGCTGACGAGTGCACAAAAAGTGATGATATGTCTGGAACCCGAGGAAGCGGCCGTCGTTTGAACCTCATGCGCTGGAGCGCCCGGCTCACCGGAGTCCCGTGGCGTGCCACCCCGCCGTCCGGGGCCGGCACCGACCGCGCCGCGCCGTCCGGTGACGCCGTCGTGGTGCCCGGCCCCCGCGACCCCACCGGCCCAGCCGGACCGGCCGACACCCCGGGCGCCCTGGACCCCACCGGCGTGCTCGACCCCCACCGGCCCCAGGACCTCCGCGAGGTCCTCAACCGCATCCCGGCCCCGGTCGCCGTCACCTACGGCCCGCTGCACCAGCTCGGCTACGCCAACCGCGCCTACCGCGAACTCTTCGGCGAGCGCCCCACCGGCCTGCCCGCCTGCGACGCGCTGCCCGAACTCGGCGCCCTCGGCGTACTGCCCCTGATGGACCAGGTGATCCGCGGCGGCAGCCCGCGCAGCGTCAAGGCCCGCTGCATCCTCGGCCTCACCGGCAACCGCTACTACAACGTCTCCTGCGTCCCCCTCACCCGCGACCCGGGCCGCCCGGCCCCCGGCGGACAGCCGGCCCTTTCCACTCCAACGAGCGACGACCCGACCTCCGGCGTCCTCGTCTTCGCCGCCGAGGTCACCGACCAGGTCCTCGCCGCCGCCCGGCTGCGCGAGTCCGAGCGCCGCCACCGCGAGGCCGCCGTCACCCTCCAGCGCAGCCTCCTCCCGCAAAAGCTCGACCAGCCCGCCGACCTCCGGGTCGCCGCCACCTACCAGCCCGGCGGAGCCGAGGCAGCCGTCGGCGGCGACTGGTACGACGTCATCGCCATCGGCGGCGGCCGTACCGCCCTGGTCATCGGCGACGTCATGGGCCGCGGCCTGCGCGCCGCCGCCGTCATGGGCCAGCTCCGCACCGCCGTCCGCGCCTACGCCCGCCTCGACCTCCCGCCGCACAAGGTGATGAGCCTGCTCGACGTGCTCGCCATGGAGATCGACGCCAACCAGATCGCCACCTGCACCTACGCCGTCTGGGACCCGCGGGGCCGCACCCTCGGCTACGCCTCCGCCGGCCACCTCCCGATCCTGCTGCGCTGCCCCGACGGCACGGTCCTGCGCGGCGAGGAGCAGAACGGCCCGCCACTGGGCACCGGGGGAGGCGTCCATGTCTCGCACACCCTGCGACTGCTGCCCGGCACCACCGGCGTCCTCTACACGGACGGTCTGGTCGAGCGCCGCGACGAGGACATCGACCAGGGCCTCGACCAGCTCGCCCGCACCCTCACCGGCGCGATCGGCGCCCCCGACGTGGTCTGCGCCCGCCTGCTCCGGGCCATGGGCGTCACCTCCGAGCACGACGACGACGTCGCCGTCCTGGTCTTCCAGCTGCCGGCCGAGGAGGAGTCCCCCGAACGGAGGCGAGCGCTTGACTCGGCCGTCCGAGAGGTCTAGTGTTCTTCGAGCTGCCTGGCTGGGAGCACCGGACACGTGTCTGCGCGGACGGTCCCGGGGTAGCCAATCCTCTGAAACACCACCTCTTCCCGATTACGGGCCGAGGCGTTTCATTGTCTTTTCGAGGCGTTCCGGCTCAGGGTTTATTCGGTGTGCCTGTTTTCGGGGATTGCGGCCGGATTCGCTTTTCGGAGCGGGGATCGGCTAGAGTTTGAAACGTCGGACGGGGCGTCAAGCCGCAGAAGACACCAGCGAGTTGGATGAAGGAAGCGCCGGGAACGGCACGGAAAACATCTGATAAGCTGGAGACACGAAAGAACGAAGCGCCCGGAGGGCCGGTGTGAAAGCCGCCTGATGGAAGCGTCCGTTCCTTGAGAACTCAACAGCGTGCCAAAAGTCAACG
>NZ_JBEOSF010000018.1:0-166126 GCF_040302725.1 Kitasatospora sp. NPDC097605
GTAGGCCCGCCCCCGGCCCCCCCCCCCCGGGGGGGGGGGGGCGGGGGGGGGGGGGGGGCGCCCCCGACGCCCTGCCCCGGCGCCACCCGCTCGGGGAAGGCGGCGCCGCCGGGGCGGTCGTGGTGGGTGCGGACACGTACGGGACCTGCTCTCTGGATGCCCGGTGGGCCCGGGCCCGGTGGCGTGGACCCACCGGACCCGGGATCAGCCGGCCTGGGCTCTCGGGTGGCCTGGGCTGTCGGCGTGCGCTTCTCGGCCCGGGCTCAGTGGGCGGCGAAGGCCGAGGTGATCTGCGTGGCGGCGTCGCCCGAGGCCTTGGCCACGTCCGCCTTGCCGGTGACGATCTGCTGGAGCATCGTCGGGATGACCGCCTGGGCGTCGATCTGCGCCCATCCCTGGTCCAGCGGCACGAACTTGGTGCCGGCCGCGATGGTGTCGGTGAACGGCTTCAGGAAGGCGTCCTTGGCGGCGACCTTGGTGTTGACCGACTTCAGCGTCGGCAGGTTGCCCATCGCGTCGTACATCTGCTCCTGGTACGCCGGGCTCGCCAGCAGCTCGGCGAACTCCACGGCCAGGGTGCGGTGCTTGGCCGCCTTCATCACGCCGAGGTTGTTGCCGCCGGCGAACGCCGGGGCGATCGAGCCGGCCTTCTCGCCGGGCAGCGGGACGACCGCGTACTTGTCCTTGGCCGCGCCCGCGTCCACCTTGCTGCGGCTGGAGTTGGGCAGGATCGCCATCGCCGCCTTGCCGGCCGCGAAGAGGTCGACGGTCTTGCCACCGGTGAGGTCGGCGCACTGCTGGGTCGGGCAGCCGTTCTCGTTGAAGAGGTCGGTGTAACGCTTGATGCCGGCCTGCGAGGCGGGCGAGTTGATCGCCGCCTTGTACTTGTCGCCCTCCTTGGCGGCGATGTCGCCGCCCGCGTCCCAGACGAAGGGCAGCGCGCCGAAGGTGTACTTGCCGCCGACCGCGATGCCGAAGGTGTCGGGGTGCGCGGCGTGGATCTTCTCGGTGGCGGCGACCAGGTCCGCGTAGGAGGTGGGCGCGGCCAGGCCGGCCTCGGTGAAGAGGTCGGTGCGGTAGTACAGCGCGCGCACGCCGACCCACCACGGCAGGCCGTAGGTCTTGCCGTCGAGCACCGAGGTCGCGGCGATCGCCGGGTCGAGGTCGCCCTTGTCCTTCCACTTGTCGAGGTCGGCGCCGATGTCGGCGAGGCCGCCGGCGGCGACGTAGCCGGGCAGGTCGGTGTTGCCGAACTCGACCAGGTCCGGGGCGCTGTTCGGGTCGTTGAACGCGCCCTTCATCTTGGCGGCGCGGGCCGAGGCGTCGGTGTCGATGTAGCTGACGTTGACGGTGACGCCCTGGTGGGAGGCCTGGAACTCGGCGACCGCCTTGCTGATCACCGCTTCCTTCGCGGCGTTGCCGGCCTCGTTGTACAGCCAGACCTGCAGCGTCCCGGTCTTGTCGTCGGCGGCCTTCTCGCCGGCCGGCACGGCGGTGCCGGGCGAACAGGCGACGGCGGCCGTGAGGCAGGTGGCGGCGAGAACGGCGGCCGCGGTGGTCCGTCTGGCGATGCGCATGGGTGTGGAGCCTCCCCTCCCGACAGCTGCCGCCGAGACGTGCGCCGCTGGGGACGGGCACGTCGAAGCAGGCCCTGACCGGGGCCGGTGATGGGTGCGTGCGTGAACGCGTGGATGTGGGGGTGGTGCTACGCGGGTACGGCAGTGCGACCGCTCGGGTGGCTGCGTCGCCTGCTCGATGGCAGGGACGTTAGGCGCGGGCGCTCGCGCCCAACAAGAGCCGGTTCGCGAAGTTTTGCACTGCACAACGCTGTATCGAAAAAGCGGCGGCCGGGTCTCGAAGGGGTACGGTTCGACAACCGCCGCAGTCCGGTGGCGGAACGAGAGGGGAACGGGACCGATGACGGAGCAGGCGGCCAGCCCGGCCACCACCGCGAAACCGAAGAAGGCCGCGGGCGAGCGCAACCAGTCCTCCTCGCTGCGCCGGGCGCTGTCCGTCCTCGGCTACGTCCGCGACCACGGCGACGGCCGCGGCGTCCCGCTCGCCCAGCTCGCCGAGGCGCTCGACCTCAACAAGTCCACCGTGCTGCGGCTCACCGGCCCGCTGCTGGACGAGCACCTGCTCGACCGCGACCGGGAGACCGGCTGGTTCCGGCTCGGCCACGGCTCGCTCCGCCTCGGCCAGGCCTACCTCTCCACCCTCGACCTGCGCAGCGTCGCCGCCGAGCACCTGCGCCGCCTCCAGCGCGAGGCCGGCGAGACCGTCCACCTCACCGTCTGGCAGGCACCGGGCATCGTCTACCTGGACAAGGTCGAGGACGAGACCAACGTCCGGATGGCCTCCCGGGTCGGCAGCCGGGCGCCCGCCTACTGCACCGCGACCGGCAAGGCGATCCTGGCCTGGCTCCCCGACGAGGCCGTCGCCGAGGTGGTCGCCGCCGGCCTGCGCCCCGTCACCACCTGGACCATCTCCGACGAGACCCACCTGCGCGCCGACCTCGCCCGCATCCGGGCCCGCGGCTACTCCATCGACGACCGCGAGAACGAGCCCGAGGTCCGCTGCGTCGCCGCCCCGATCTTCGACCACACCGGCGAGGTCACCGCCGCCCTCTCGGTCTCCGGCCTCACCTCCCGAATGACCGCCGCCCGCGTCCGCGCCCTCGGCCCCGTGGTCGCCCAGGTCGGCCTGCGCATCTCCCGCGAACTCGGCTCCGACCGCCCGGTGCCCTGACACGCGAGAGGGCCCGGCACCTGAGTGAACAGGTACCGGGCCCTCTCGGCCTTGGAGCGCCAGGCCCGGGTCGCACGGACTCTCCCCACTGAAAGTGGGACGTGCTCTGGTAGCACCACTGACGCCTGACGAGAGATCATCTCCCTCGCGACAGGAAGAACACTACCAGGTCAGGACACCTGTCCGAACCACGGGCAAACCCCCGACGACCACCCGCCCACGCATGCGAGAGGGCCCGGCACCTGAGTGAACAGGTACCGGGCCCTCTCGGCCTTGGAGCGCCAGGCCCGGGTCGCACGGACTCTCCCCACTGAAAGTGGGACGTGCTCTGGTAGCACCACTGACGCCTGACGAGAGATCATCTCCCTCGCGACAGGAAGAACACTACCAGGTCAGGACACCTGTCCGAGCCACGTGGGGCAGGGGGTCAGGCGGTGGCGGTGAGGCGGGTGCGGGGGTGGCGTTGGAGGGCTTCCAGTTCGCGTTGGAGGGGTGGCTTGGGGACGGCGAGGACCGGGCAGGCGGCGTGGCGGGTGCAGTAGGCGGTGACGGAGGGGCGCAGGGCGCGGGCGAGGGGGCCCCGGCCGCCGGCGCCGAGGACGAGCAGGTCGTCCGGGCGGTCGGCGCAGCGGACCAGGGCCTGGCCGGTCTCGCCGCGGACGGCGATGCTGCGCAGCCGGACGCCGGACCAGGCGCCGCCGAAGGCCTGGTCGAGGGCGTCGCGCAGCCGGGCGGCGGCCGCGTCGCGGCAGGCGGACAGCAGGGGCGGGCAGGGTGAGCGGCGGTAGCCGAACTCGCCTCCGGCCGGGGTCCAGCAGTGCACGGCGAGGACCTCGGCGTCGAGGCGGCGGGCCTCGGCGACGGCGCGGTGCAGGGCGGCGAGGCTGCCGAGCGAGCCGCTGACACCGACGACGACGCGGCCGCGGCCGTCGTCCTCGGGGACCCGGGGTGCGCCGGGGAGTTCCGTCGGCTCGTCCGCCATGGTGCTGTCCGTCCTCACTGCTGGTGGCTGGTGTCGTCGGTCATCAGCCAAGCCCGGCGGAGCGGGGACGGGGGGTTCCTTGACGGGGCCCTGACGCGGGCGGGCCCGGTCCGTACGGGTTCCTGACGCGGGGCGGCGGGTGGGCGGGGCGGGCGGCTCAGCCGGCGGCGGGCCCGTCGGCCTCCCAGAGGTCGGCGAACATCCGGTCCAGGTGCTCCTCGCCGATCGGCGGGACGGGCAGCGGGTGGGCGGCGCGGGTGCGGAAGCCGTCGAGCAGCAGGGCGAGGTGGCGCCGCCACAGGTCGGGGCGCAGGTCGGCGGCGGCGGGCAGGGCGCGGCAGAGCGGGCCGAGCATGAACAGCAGGTCCATGGTGACCACGTCGGTGCGCATGGTGCCCTGTTCCTGCGCGCGGGCGACCAGGGCGCCGACCGTCACGGCGTTGCGCCGGCTGATCTCGATCATCCCGGGGACGGCCGGGATGGCCTGGGTGACCAGGTCGTTGATGCCCCGGTCGGCGGCGACCAGTTCGAAGATCCGCGCGAAGTAGCGCTCGATGGCGCTCCAGGCGTCCTCGGTGGCGAGCGCCTCGGCGCCGGCCTCGTCCAGCAGGTGGGCGGCGTCCGCGAAGACCTCGCCGATCAGCGCCTCGCGGGTCGGGAAGTGCCGGTAGAGGGTGGCGTTGCCGACGCCCGCCTCCTTGGCGATCTGGTCCAGGGGCACGTCCAGCCCGCGCTCGGCGAAGAGGTCGCGGGCGGTGGCGAGCAGCAGGTCGCGGTTGCGCTGCGCGTCGCGCCGCAACCGTCCCGCGCCGCCCGTTCTGCTCGTTGCCATGCCCCGACCCTAGCAACGCACGCCCTCCGTGGCCGGGGGACCACCGGTGAGAACAGGTGGCGGCGAAGGCCCGGGCACGGCGATGGTGACCTGCGAGGACACCCGGGATCCCGGCTTGCTGGGGGCTGCGCGGCCGGGCCGGCCCGCCGGAGGATGCCGCTGCACTCCTCCGCGCCGCCCCGCACCGGGAGTCCCGTCATGCTCCGACCCGCCGCCCGGGCCGCCTCGGCCCTCGTGCTCGCCTCCGCGCCGGCCCCCGGCCTCACCACGCCGGCCCTCGCCCCGGACGCGGTGCGCGTCCGGGGCCGGCGGCGGGCGGTCAGCGGCGGGCGCCCGGGCGGAGCCAGACCGTCCAGGTGAGGACGGAGCACCACAGGTAGGCGGCGAGGAAGGCCAGGTAGGCGGTGTCGCCGTTGCCGCTGCTGAGGAAGGACTGGCGGAAGGCCAGGTTGACCAGGACGCCGCCGAAGGCGCCGATCGCGCCGGCCAGGCCGATCAGGGTGGAGGTGCGGCGGCGGGCGGTGGCCTCGGCGACGGCGGGGTCGGTGCCGGCGGCGACGGCGGCACGGGCGCGGGCCTCGTAGTGGGCGGGGATCATCTTGTACGTCGAACCGTTGCCGAGGCCGCTGAGGACGAAGAGCGCGACGAACCCGGCGAGGAAGAGCGGCAGCGAGCCGGCCCGGGAGGCGGCCAGCACGGCGGCGGTGCCGGCGCCCATCGCGGCGAAGACGGCCAGGGTGACCCGGGGGCCGCCCCAGCGGTCGGCGAGCCGGCCGCCGACGGGGCGCAGCAGGGAGCCGAGCAGCGGGCCGAGGAAGGTGAGCGCGGCGGCCTTGACCGGGGTGTCGAAGCGGTCGTGGAACTGCACCTGGAGGACCTGGCCGAAGGCGAAGCCGAAGCCGATGAACGAGCCGAAGGTGCCGATGTAGAGGGCGGAGACGGCCCAGCCGTACGGGTCGCGGGCGACCTCGCGCAGCGAGCGGTCGGCGCCGCGCGGCGAGCGGCCGCCTCCGCGCGCCGGGGCCGGCAGGTTGTCCATCCGCCGCCAGGCGAGCGCGGCGGCGGCGAGCACCGGCGGCAGGTAGACCAGCGGCAGCAGCCGGGGGTGGGCGGCACCGGCGGTGGCGAGGACGAGCAGACCGAGCAGCTGGACGGCGGGGACGCCGAGGTTGCCGCCGCCGGCGTTGACGCCGAGCGCCCAGCCCTTGAGGCGGTGCGGGTAGAAGGCGTTGATGTTGGCCATCGAGGAGGCGAAGTTGCCGCCGCCGACGCCGGCCACGCAGGCCACTGCCAACAGGGTGCCGTAGGAGACGCCGGGGATGAGGACGAGGGCGGCGAGGGTGGTCGGGACGAGCAGCAGCAGCGCGCTGACGACCGTCCAGGTGCGGCCGCCGAAGCGGGCGACGGCGTAGGTGTACGGCAGGCGGAGCGCGGCGCCGAGGGCGGTGGGCAGGGCGGTGAGGGTGAACTTGCCGGCCGGGTCGATGTGGTACTCGGGGCCGAGGAACAGGACCAGCACCGACCACAGGCTCCACACCGAGAAGCCGAGGTGTTCGCAGAGCACCGAGAGGACGAGGTTGCGGCGGGCGATCCGGGCGCCGGTGCGCTCCCAGAACTCCCGGTCCTCCGGGTCCCAGTGGGTGACGGCGCAGGCGCGGACGGGGGCCGGTCCGGTGACGGTGGTCATGCGGCCTCCTCCGGTGAGCCGGGCGCGGTGGCGCGGACCGGCCAGCGGCGGAGCACGGCGGGGCTGCCGTCGGGGGCGGTGTCCTCGTCCAGGCAGCGGCCGTCGATGAGGTCGAAGACCTGCTTGTACATCGGCGAGGCGAGCGTGGGCCGGTCGCCGCGGCTGCCGAGCAGGCCGCGGGAGAGGACGTACGCGCCGCTGAACGGGTCGCGGTTGTCGACGGCGTGCAGGGCGCCGGAGCGGTCGCGGAACAGGGCGACCTGGTGTCCGGCGAGCAGGACGGCGACGCCGCGGCCGGGCTGCAGGTCGTCGAGGGCGCAGACGGGCTGCCAGCGGGTGCCGTCGTGGATCTCCACGGTCATGGGGCGAGCACCTCCAGTCGGGGACCGGCCACCAGGACCGGGACGGTTTCCGGAACGGATTCCGGGACGGTGAGGAGGTGGCCGTCCTCACCGTGGCGGGCGGGGCGGATCTGGCCGCGTTCGGGGACGAAGGTGACGGCCGGGTCGGGGGTGCCGGGGGCGTTGACGAAGGAGGCGAACCGCCGCAGCCGGTCCGGGTCGGCCAGGGTGGCGGCCCATTCGTCCTGATAGGAGCTGATATGACGGGCCATCAGTTCGTCGAGCTCGCCGGCGATGCCGAGCGCGTCGTCGAGGACGACGGCGCGCAGGCGGGCGAGGCCGCCGTCGAGCCGCTCCAGCCAGACCGAGGTGCGCTCCAGCCGGTCGGCGGTGCGGATGTAGAACATCAGGTAGCGGTCGATGGTGCGGATCAGTGTCTCGCGGTCCAGGTCGGCGGCGAGCAGGTCGGCGTGCCGGGGCGTCATGCCGCCGTTGCCGCCGACGTAGAGGTTCCAGCCGGCGGAGGTGGCGATGACCCCGAAGTCCTTGCTCTGCGCCTCGGCGCACTCGCGGGCGCAGCCGGAGACCGCCGACTTGAGCTTGTGCGGGGAGCGCAACCCCCGGTAGCGCAGCTCCAGTTCGATGGCCAGGGCGACGGAGTCCTGCACGCCGTAGCGGCACCAGGTCTCGCCCACGCAGGACTTCACGGTGCGCAGCGCCTTGCCGTAGGCGTGGCCGGACTCGAATCCGGCGTCGACCAACCGCGCCCAGATGGACGGGAGTTGGTCGACGGCGGCGCCGAAGAGGTCGATCCGCTGACCGCCGGTGATCTTGGTGTAGAGGCCGAAGTCGCGGGCCACCTCGCCGATCGCGATCAGCCCCTCGGGGGTGATCTCGCCGCCGGGCACCCGGGGCACCACCGAATAGGAGCCGTTGCGCTGGAGGTTGGCGAGGAAGTGGTCGTTGGAGTCCTGCAGGGCGGCCTGTTCGCCGTCCAGGATGTGGCCGGTGGAGAGGCTGGCCAGGATGGAGGCGACGGTGGGCTTGCAGATGTCGCAGCCCTCGCCGGTGCCGTGCCGGTCGACCAGTTCGGAGAAGGTGGTGATGCCGGTGACCCGGACGATCTCGTACAGCTCGGCGCGGGTGCGGGTGAAGTGCTCGCACAGGCCCGTCCGGACCTCGGCGCCGGTGGCGGCGAGTTCCTCGGTGACCACGGTGCCGAGCTGCTTGAGGCAGCTGCCGCAGCCGGTGCCGGCCCGGGTGCACTTCCTGACGGCGGCGACGCCGTCGCAGCCCTGGTCGCGGACGGCCGCGCGCACGGCGCCCTGGGTGACGTTGTGGCAGGAGCAGAGCACCGCGTCGTCAGGCAGGGCGACGGGGCCGGCGGCGCCGAACCCGGCGGGCAGCACCAGCTGTTCGGGCGGGGTGGTGAGCGGGCGGCCGGCCGTCGCCAGCGGGCGCAGGGTGCCGTAGGCGTCGGTGTCGCCGACCAGGACGCCGCCGAGCAGCGCGCCGTCGGCGCCGATCACCAGCTTGCGGTAGACGCCGAGCCGGCTGTCGCTGTAGAGCACGTCGAGCGCGCCCTCGGCGCTGCCGTGCGGGTCGCCGAAGCTGGCGACGTCGACGCCGAGCAGCTTGAGCTTGGTGGAGGTGTCGGCGCCGGTGAAGCCCGGACCGGGGTGGCCGGCGAGTTCCCGGGCGGCGGTCTCGGCCATCTGGTAGCCGGGGGCGACCAGTCCGTAGACCCGGCCGTCGGCGGCCTGGGCGCACTCGCCGACGGCGAGCACGGCCGGGTCCTCGGTGCGGCAGCGCTCGTCGACGACGATGCCGCCGCGCGGGCCGACCGGCAGACCGCAGTCGCGGGCGAGCTGGTCGCGGGGGCGCACGCCGGCCGAGAACACCACCAGGTCGGCGGGCAGTTCACGGCCGTCGGAGAGGGTGAGGCCGCGCACCGCGCCGTCCGGGCCGGTGGCGACACCGCTCGCGGCGGCGGCGGTGTGGACGGTGACGCCGAGGTCCTCGATCTTGCGCCGGAGCAGGGCACCGCCGCCCTCGTCGACCTGGACGGCCATCAGCCGGGGCGCGAACTCGACCACCTGGGTGGCCAGTCCCATGGCGCGCAGCGCGCCGGCCGCCTCCAGGCCGAGCAGGCCGCCGCCGACCACCACACCGGTGCCACCGCCGGTCGCGACGGCCTCGGCCGCGCCGGCCCGGATCGCGTCGAGGTCCTCGATGGTGCGGTAGACGTGGCAGCCGGCGGCGTCCTTGCCGGGCACGGGCGGCACGAACGGGACCGAGCCGGTGGCCAGGACCAGGGCGTCGTAGCGCAGTCGGGCGCCGGCGGCGGTGGTGACGGTGCGGGCGGCCCGGTCGACGGCGGTGACCGGGTCGCCGAGGCGCAGGTCGATGCCGTGCTCGGCGAGGAAGCCGGGCGGACAGAGCGCGAGGTCCTCGGGGGTGCCGCCGTCGAACAGCGAGCCGAGGTGGACGCGGTCGTAGGCGGGGCGGGGCTCCTCGGCGAGCACGGTGACCCGCCAGCGCTCGGCGCCGGGCTGCTCGGTCCAGGCCTCCAGGAAGCGCTGGCCGACCATGCCGTGGCCGACCAGGACGAGGTCCAGCGACCGTTCGGACGTCTGCGACGTCATGCGTGACTCCTCCGGGGGGGTAGGGGTGGGGCGCTCAGGACGGCGCGGCCGCGGTCAGCAGGTGCAGCGGGTGGCCGGTGAGCGGGTCGTCGCGCTCCCAGGCGTCGGTGAGCGCGTCCAGCCCGGCCAGGTCGCCGAGCAGGATCGCGCCGACCAGCCGGTCCCCGCGCAGCACCAGCTTCTTGTAGCTGCCGCGGGTGGCGTCGGTGAGCCGCAGCACGTCCAGCCCCTCGTCGAGCGTCTCGTCGACGGCGCCGAACGCCGCGTACTCCAGGCCGCCGACGGAGAGCCGGGACGGCGGGCGGGAGCCGGTGTAGCGGGCCCCGGGATCGGCGCCGGACAGCCGCAGGGCGAGCACGTCGGCCTGGTCCCAGGCGGGGACGGCCAGGCCGTGGACGGTGCCCCGGTGCTCGGCGCAGTCGCCGATCGCGGACACGTGCGGGGCGCCGGCGGCGAGCCGGTCGTCGACCAGGACGCCGGTGGCGACCGGCAGGCCGGCGGCGTGTGCGAGCGCGGTGCGCGGGCGGGTGCCGCAGGCCAGCACGACCAGGTCGCAGTCGAGCAGGTGGCCGTTGGCCAGCCGTACTCCGGTGACCCGGTCGGGCCCCGTCGCCACGGCCCGGGCCCGGTTGCGGCAGTACGTCCCGACGCCGAGCGCGGACAGCCGCTCCCGCAGCACCGCACCCGCCTCGGCGTCGAGTTGACGTTCGATCAGATGCGGTGCCTGGTGCACGATCTCGGTCCGCACGCCGAGCGCGGCCAGCGCGCGGGCGGCGCTGACCCCGAGCACGCCGCCGCCGATCACCACGGCCCGGCGGGCGGTGACGGCCTGCTCGGCGAGCCGGGCGCAGTCGTCCAGCGAGCGCAGGGTGTGCACGCCCTCGGCGAGGCCCCGGCCGTCGGGCCGGCGCAGGCCGCCGATCGGGGGCAGCACCGGGTTGGCGCCGGTGGCGAGGACGAGGTCGTCCCAGGGCTCCACCGCGCCGTCGGCCAGCGCGAGCGTGCGGGCCGCCGGGTCGACGGCCACCGCCTCGCAGCCGGTGCGCAGCCGCGCCGTGCCGAGCGGCAGGGCGATCGCCTCCGGGTCGTACCGGCCGGCGAGCACCTCGGCGAGCAGCACCCGGCTGTAGGGGGTGCGCGCCTCGGCGGCGTAGACGGTGACGGTGCCGGGGCCGCCGAGCGCGGTGTACCGCTCGGCGAACCGGGCGGCCGCCATGCCGCCGCCGACCACCGCGATCCGGCGGTCCGCTCCGGTGTCGGCCATCAGCCCGCCGTCCGCTCGTCGAGCGGGCCCCGCGCCGGCTCGTCACCGAAGCCGCCCACGCGATCCTCGCCCAGCTCCCGCACCCGCTCGACCCGCACCGCGCAGGTCTTGAACTCCGGCATCCGGGAGACCGGGTCGAGCGCCGGATTGGTCAGGCTGTTGGCCCGCCCGGGGGCGGGCCAGTGGAACGGCATGAACACCGTGTCCGGCCGGATCGCCGCGCTCACCCGGGCCGGCGCCACCGCCCGGCCGCGCCGGCTCACCACCGCGACCGCCTCGCCGTCGACGACGCCGAGCCGCTCGGCCAGCCGGGGGTGCAGTTCGACGAACGGCCCGGGCGCCGCCGCGTTCAGCTCGGCCACCCGGCGGGTCTGCGCGCCGCTCTGGTACTGGGCGAGCACCCGGCCGGTGGTCAGGTGCAGCGGGTACTCCCGGTCCGGCTCCTCCCCCGCCGGCCGATGGGTGGCCGCGGCGAACCGGGCGCGCCCGTCCGGGGTGGCGAAGCGCTCCAGGAAGAGCCGCGGCGTGCCCGGGTGCGCCGGGTCCGGGCAGGGCCAGAAGACGCCGTCCTCGGCCGCGATCCGCCGGTAGCTGATGCCCGCGTAGTCGGCGTCGCCGCCCGCCGAGGCGCGCCGCAGCTCGTCGAAGACCTGCTCGGCGTCGGCCGGGAAGCCGCGCTCCACGCCCAGCCGGCGGGCGAGTTCGCCGAGCAGCCACAGTTCGCCGCGCACGCCCTCGGGCGGGTCGAGGGCCCGGCGGCGCAGGATCACCCGGCCCTCCAGATTGGTGGTGGTGCCGTCCTCCTCGGCCCACTGGGCGACCGGCAGGACGACATCGGCCAGCCGGGCGGTCTCGGAGAGCACCAGGTCGGCGACCACCAGCAGGTCCAACTCCCGTAGCCTGGCTGTGACATGGGAGGCGTTCGGCGCGGAGACCACCGGGTTGGAGCCCGCCACCAGCAGCGCGCGGGCGCCGTCCGGGCGGCCGAGGCCGTCCAGCAGCTCGTACGCGGAGCGGCCGGCCCGGGGCAGCGTGTCCGGGTCGACGCCCCAGACCGCGGCGACGTGCGCCCGGGCCGCCGGGTCCTCGATCGAGCGGTAGCCGGGCAGTTGGTCGGCCTTCTGGCCGTGCTCGCGGCCGCCCTGGCCGTTGCCCTGCCCGGTGAGGCAGCCGTAACCCGCGTACCGGCGGCCCGCGTTGCCGGTGGCGAGGCAGAGGTCGATCCAGGCGCCGACGGTGTCGGTGCCCTTGCTGTGCTGCTCCGGGCCGCGCGCGGTGAGCACCATGCCGGTCGCGGCCCGGCCGAACAGCTGGGCGGCGGTCCGCAGTTGGTGGACCGGGACGCCGGTGATCCGTTCCACCCGGTCCGGCCAGTGCGCCATCGCGACGGCCCGGGCGCGCTCGTAGCCGGTGGTCCGGGCGGCGACGAACGCCTCGTCCACCAGGCCGTCGGCGATCACCAGGTGGAGCAGGCCGAGGGCGAGCGCGAGATCGGTGCCGGGGCGCGGCCGCAGATGCAGGTCGGCCTGCTCGGCGGTGCGGGTGCGGCGCGGGTCGACGACGATCAACGTGCCGCCGTTCTCCCGCAGTTCGCGGAAGTAGCGGAGCGCGGGCGGCATCGTGTCGGCCGGATTGGCGCCGACCAGGATCAGGCAGCCGGTGTGCGGCACGTCCGCCAGCGGGAACGGCAGCCCGCGGTCCAGGCCGAACGCCCGGCGGTGCGCGGCGGCGGCCGAGGACATGCAGAACCGGCCGTTGTAGTCGATGTTCGCGGTGCCGAGCACCACCCGGGCGAACTTGCCGAGCTGGTACGCCTTCTCATTGGTGAGCCCGCCGCCGCCGAACACCCCGACCGCGTCCGCGCCGTACCGCTCGCGGACCGTCCGCAGCCCGGCGGCCACCCGGTCCAGCGCCTCGTCCCAGCCGGCCGCGCGCAGCGGACCGCCCGGGCGCTCGCGCACCAGCGGCTCGGTCAGCCGCACGCCCCGGGCCAGCAGCGCGGGCGCCGACCGGCCCTTGCCGCACAGGGCGCCCCGGTTCACCGGGAAGTCCGGACGCTCCAGCACCTCGACGGGCACGGGCCCGGCCGCGGCCGTCGGGCGCAGCCGCATGCCGCACTGCAGGGCGCAGTACGGGCAGTGGGTGGCGGTCGGCGCGGCGGCGCCGGTGCTGCCGGCGGCGGGGGCGGTGGTGGCGGGGGTCATGGCCAGAATCTCACTCCGGCCCGTTACGGAGCCGGGTCCGCCGTGTTGCGCGCGCGGTACGGTTCGCTCACACCCGCCGTCACGCCGTGTGCGACACACCGCCCTTGACCTGGATGACGGTTCGATGACCCGCACTTGACCGGCAGGCAATGCCCCCGTAACGAACCCGTCGCATGCTGCCGACATGGCCACACCAACATCGACCGGGCCGCGTCCCGCCCCGCGGCCCGGACCCCTCACCGGCTTCACCGTCGGGGTCACCGCCGCCCGCCGCCGCGACGAGCTGACCGCGCTGCTCACCCGGCGCGGCGCCCAGGTGGTCGAGGCCCCGGTGCTGCGGATCATGCCGCTCGCCGACGACCTCGCCCTGCGCCTGGCCACCGAGGCCTGCCTGGCCGCCCCGCTCGACTACGTGGTCGCCACCACCGGCGTCGGCTGGCGCGGCTGGATGAGCGCCGCCGACGGCTGGGGCCGGGGCGCCGCCCTCGCCGAGGCGTGCCGGCGGTCCGCCATCCTCACCCGCGGCCCCAAGGCCACCGGCGCCGTCCGGGCCAGCGGCCTCGACGAGGGCTTCTCCCCCCGCTCCGAGGCCACCGAGGAACTGCTGGGCTGGCTGCTCGCCCGCCCGCTGGCCGGCCGCCGGGTCGCCGTCCAGGAACACGGCGTCCGGCTCGACGGCTTCGCGGCGGCGCTGCGCGAACGCGGCGCCGAGGTGATCTCCGTCCCGGTCTACCGCTGGGCGCCCCCGGACGACCCGGCGCCGGTGCGGCGGCTGGTCGAGCAGACCGTCCGCCGCCAGGTGCACGCCCTCACCTTCACCAGCGCCCCCGCCGTGGCCGCCTTCGTCGCCACGGCCGAGGCGGACGGCCTGCGCGAACCGCTGCTGGACGCGCTGCGCGCGGACGTCCTGCCGGTCTGCGTCGGCGCCCTGTGCGCCCGGCCGTTCGCCGAGCTCGGTCTGCCGGCCGCGTTCCCCGAGCGCGGCCGGCTCGGCTCGCTGGTGCGACTGCTCGCGGAGACCCTGCCCGGCCGGGGCCGGCGCGAATTCGCGGTCGGGGACCTGGCGTTGACCCTCCAGGGGAACGCCGTCCTGGTCGACGGCGAGAGCCGCCGGCTCAGCCCGCGCGGCGCCGCCGTGCTGCGCGCCCTCGCCGAACGCCCCGGCCATGTGCTCAGCCGCGCCGACCTGCTGCGCACCGCCTGGCCCGACGCGACCGCCGACGAGCACGCGGTCGAGGCGGCGGTCGGACGGCTGCGGGCGGCGCTCGGACCGTACGGGGCACTGATCCGCACCGTGCCCAAGCGCGGCTACCGCCTGGCGACGGCCTGATGCGCCGTCCCGTCCTGCTGGCCGTCGCCCATGGCAGCCGCTCCGCCGCCGGGGTCGCCGCGAACCTCGCGCTGCTGGAGCGGGTGCGGGCGCTGCGCCCCGCGCTCGACGTGCGCTGCTGCTTCCTGGACCTCGCCCGGCCCTCCCTCCCCGAGGCGCTCGCCGCCCTGGACGGGCGGGCGGCCGTACTGGTCCCGCTGCTGCTCGGCGGCGGCTACCACCTGCGCGTCGACCTGCCGCAGGCGCTCGCCGCCGCCGGCCTCGCCCACCTCCCGCTGGCCCGCGCGCTCGGCCCGCACCCGCTGCTCGCCACCGCGCTCGCCGACCGCCTGGCCGCCGCCGGGCGGCCGCCGGGCGCCGGGCCGGTCGTCCTCGCCGCCTCGGGCTCCTCCGACCCCGCCGCCAACGCCGGCACCGCACGGTTGGCCGCCCTGCTCGCCGCCCGCCTCGGCGACGGACGGCCCGTCGTCCCCGCCTACCTCTCCGCCGCCCGCCCCACCCCGGCGGAGGCGGTCGCCGCCCTGCACGCCACCGGCCACCACCGGGTCGCCGTCGCCACCCATCTGCTCGCCCCCGGCTTCTTCGCCACCCGCGCCGCCGCCACCGCCGCCCACTGGACGAGCGCCCCACTCGGCGCCCACGACGCGCTCGCCCGGCTGGTCGTCCTCCGCTACGAGGAGGCCGGCGCGGCCGCTCCGGCGCCGGTGGTACCCGTACGTCAGCGCCAGGATCACCGGTCCCCAGAGCACGAACAGCCCGCTCGTCACCGCCGCAAGCGTCCGCCACCAGCCGCTGACGTAACCGACGTCGCGGAAGCCGCCGACATGGAAGGTGGTGAGCACCCACTGCCCGGCCAGCAGGGTGAACCCGGCACCCGACACCGCCCCGACCGCCACCACCACCCGTGCGGGCAGCCGCTCGCCCCACGGGCGGACCAGCCCGCCGCAGAGCAGCGCGAACGCCTCGGAGAGCAGGCTGAGCGCCAGCACATAGGGGACGGTCATCCAGAGCGGCAGATCCTCGCGCGGCACGTCCATCCCCATCCGGAAGCCGAACCCGATCGGCAGCCGCCAGAGGCAGAGCGGCAGCGCGAGCAGCGGCAGGGCCCGGGCCGCGTGCCGGGCCCAGGGCTGGACCGGGCGGCTCATCGCTACGGTGGTCATGCCTCCAGCCTCCGCGCCCGCCGCCGGCCCTGAATCCTGCGCGGGTCCGATCCCCTCCCCCGCCCGGGGGAGGCTGTCGTCCTCCTCACACCGGCCGCCCAATCCGCCGCGCCGCTCCGGCCTCCGCCTAGGGTGATCTTCCGCGGCGCGGAACCGGATCGGGCGATGGGGTGGAGCAGATGAGCGTTTCCCTGACGGCACACCAGCTGATCGGGCTGCTGGTCGACCCCGGCAGCTACCGGAGCTGGGACGAACCGTCCGCCGCGGAACCCGTGGACGCCGGGTACCGGGCGAGCCTCGCCCGGGCGCGGGAGCGGACCGGTGTGGACGAGGCCGTGCTCACCGGCCTCGGCCGGATCGGCGGGGAGCCGGTGGCCCTGGTCGCCTCCGAGTTCGGCTTCCTCGGCGGCTCGATCGGCGTGGCGACCGCCGAACGGATCACCCGGGCCGTCGAGCGGGCCACCGCCGAACGCCTCCCGCTGGTCGCCCTGCCGGTCTCCGGCGGGACCCGGATGCAGGAGGGCACGGCGGCCTTCCTCTGCATGCTGCGGATCACCGCCGCCGTCCAGGCCCACCGGGCGGCCGGCCTGCCCTACCTCAGCTACCTGCGCAACCCGACCATGGGCGGGGTGTTCGCCTCCTGGGGGACGCTCGGGCAACTGGTCCTCGCCGAGCCGGGGGCGCGGCTGGGCTTCCTCGGCCCGCGGGTGTACGAGGAGCTGCGGGGCGTCTCGCTCCCGGCCGACGTACAGCGCGCCGAGACGCTGGCGGAGCGCGGGCTGGTGGACGCGGTGGTGGCCCCGGAGGAGCTGCGCGAGGTGCTGCGCCGCTCCCTGGCCGTCCTCACCCGCCGGGCGCTGCCCGCCCCCGTCCCGCTCCCCGTCGAACCCGCCGGCCTCGCCAGACCCGCCGGACCCGCCGGACCCGCCCAGCACCCCGACGCCTGGGAGGCCGTCCTCCGCACCCGCCGCCCCGACCGTCCCGGCACCCGCGAGCTGCTGCGCCGCACCACCGAGGAGCTGGTGCTCCTCGACTCCCCCGGCGGCCGGAACGGCGCCCTGATCCGGGCGCTCGCCGTCCTGGACGGGCAGCCCGCCGTGGTCGTCGGCCAGCAGCGCCGGGCCGGCGCGCGCGAACGCCCCTTCACCACCGCCGACCTGCGCGCCGTCCGCCGCACCGCCCGCGTCGCCGAGCAGCTCGGCCTCCCCCTCGTCACGGTCGTCGACACGGCGGGCGCCGAGCTCTCCGTCCAGGCCGAGCTGGACGGCGTCGCCATCGAGATCGCCCACTGCCTCACCACCCTGCTCGCCCTGCGCACCCCCGTCCTCGCCGTCCTCCTCGGCCAGGGCTCCGGCGGCGGCGCGCTGGCCCTCCTCCCCGCCGACCGCGTCCTCGCCGCCGCCAACGCCTGGCTCGCCCCGCTCCCCCCGGAGGGCGCCTCCGCCATCGTCCACCGCGACGGCGGCCACGCCCCCGACCTGGCCCGCTCCCAGGGCATCGGCGCCCACGCGCTCGCCGAGGTCGGCCTGGTCGACACGGTGGTTCCCGAACTCCCCGACGCCGCCGACGAACCCGCCGCCTTCTGCGCCCGCCTCGGCGCCGCCGTCGCGAGCGCCCTCGCCGAGCTCACCGCCACCCCCGAACCCACCCGCCGCACCGCCCGGGCCACCCGCCACCGCCGCCTCGGCGACCTCCTCCGACCCGCCTGACGCCGCATCCCCCGGCGCCGGCCGCCCCGCCGTCGCGGGTCGTCCGGATGGCCAGGTTGGGGTGCGGCGTCCCCGGCGGCGGATGACGATGCGAGTGGCCGCGACACCCGCGGCGCCGAAGGAGGAGGCCGTGGCAGGACTGGCTCGGATACCGCTGGAGGGCGGGGGCTCGGTGCTGCTGGAGGCGCCCGGCGCCGCGGAGGGGCCGGTGAAGGCCGGCCGGATCGGCGAGGCCATCCGCGATCTGCCGACCAGCCTGCAGGGAGCCCTCGTCCCGGTCACCACGGCCGCCCACGCGGCGCTCGACGAGCTGCGCCGGATCGGCCCCGACGAGATCGCGCTGGAGTTCGGCATCGACCTCTCGGTCGAGGCCGGGGCCGTGATCACCAGGAGTGGCGCCAACTGCCACCTGATGGTGCGGGTGACGTGGCAGCGGGGCAGTCCCGGCGGTGCCTCCGCGCCCGGCCCGTCCGATGGGTAGCGCGGACCGGCCACCGGACGGCGGCCGCGCGGGCGAGCTGCTTCCGGCCGTGGCCCAGGTGATCGGTCCGGACGGCGCCGTCGCCGGCGCGGGCTTCCTGGTCGGCGCGGACGTCCTGCTGACCTGCGCTCACGTCGTACGGGCAGCCGGGGCCGGGCCCGGTACGCAGGTGCGGCTGGCCTTCCCCAACGTGGCGGGCTCGCCCCTGGTCGAGGGCCGCGTTCTGGAGGAGCCGTGGCGCGCCCCCGAGGGCGATGACGTGGCCGTCGTCCGGCTGGCCCGCGCCGTGCCGGGGACGGCGGCGCTGCCGCTGGGCTCCCCGGAGGGCTGCCGGGGCCACCAGGTGCGGTCCTTCGGGTTCCCGGCCCAGGCCCCGCCGGGCGGCCACTTCGGCTTCGGCGTGGCCGGCGACCTGCTGCCCGCCGCCGAGGGCGGGAGCGCCCACCTCCAGCTGACCTCGGCCAACGACCTGACCACCGGATTCAGCGGCGGCCCCGTGGTCGACGAGATGACCGGCCTGGTCATCGGCATGCTGACCGAGATCGCGGCCCCCGACGACTACGAGCGGGGCCAGGGCATCGCGTACGTCACCCCCGCACCGGTCCTCCGGGAGGTCTGGCCCGAACTGGCGCTGACGGACATCTGCCCCTACCGGGGACTGGAGTCGTTCACCGCGGAGCAGGCCCGGTGGTTCAAGGGCCGCAAGGACGCGGTGCGGCAGGTGCTGGCCAATCTGGCCCACCGGCAGCGGCTGACGCTGCTGCTCGGCCCCTCGGGTTCGGGCAAGTCGTCCCTGGTGCAGGCCGGCGTCCTGCCCGCCCTGGCCGAGGGCCAACTCCCGGGGAGCGACCGGTGGTTGCCCGTACTCGCCCGCCCGCGCCAGGACCTGCCGGCCGAGCTGGAGCGCGCCGGGCTGCCCGGGGCGCGCCAGGACGGGATCGCTGCCGCCGTCACCCGCAGGCTGGCGGAGGAACCGGACCGGGAGTGGATCCTGCTGGTCGTCGACCAGTTCGAGGAGTTCCTCGCCCGGTCCGGCAACGGCCGGCAACGGGAGGTCGCGGCGGTCGCGGACCAGCTCACCGCACTGGCGGACTCGACCGTCCCGGTCAGCGTGGTACTGGTCATGCGGGACGACTTCTATCCGCAACTGGCGGCCTTGGCACCGACGTTGCTGGAGAAGGCGATGCCGGGCCTGCTCAACCTGCCGAGCACCCTCAGCCGGGGCGACCTGCACGACATCATCACCCTGCCCGCCCGGGCCGTCGGCGCCCACTTCGAGGCCGGCCTGCCCGAGCAGATCATCACCGACGTCCTGGAGGCCACCAGCGCGGGACCGTCGAGCGACCGGGCACCCGTCACCGTCCTGCCACTGCTGGAGCTGACGCTCAGTCAACTCTGGCAGCGGCGGCAGAACGGCTATCTCACCCACGACGCCTACCAGCGCATCGGCGGCGTCACCGGAGGCCTCACCACCTGGTGCGACTCCGCGCTGCGACAGCTGCCCGACGACCAACTGCCCATCGCCCGGCGGATCCTGACCTCGCTGGTCCGGCCGGCCGAACCCGGCTACCAGATCCCGGCCATCCGGGAGCAGCTCCCGCTTCGCGAACTGCGCGAACTGGCCTCCACCACCGAGGCCACGCCCGAGAACGTCCGGGCCGTCGACGACGTCGTGGCCGCGCTCACCCGCCACCGGATCATCATGACCCACGCGCCGCGCACCACCGGCGGCCCCCAGCCCCCGGTCGGACAGCCGGTGGCCGAGCTGATCCACGACGCGCTCATCCGCGAATGGGGCACGCTCCAGCAGTGGGTGGAGCAGGACCACCGCTTCCAGGACTGGCTGGAGAGCACGCGCAAGCGCCGGGCCGCCTGGGCCGAACGGAAGGATCCCGGAGACCTGCTCGGCGGAACGGCGCTCGCCGAGGGCCTCGACTGGGCGCAGCAGCGCCGCCTGCCGGGCGACATCACCGCGTTCCTCACCGCGAGCCGGCAGCGCCAGCAGGCCGTCATGCGGCGCAGCAGACGCCTCAACGCGATCCTGGCCGGCCTGCTGGTCGTCGCCCTGATCGCCGCCGCGGGGGCCGTCTGGCAGTGGCGGACGGTGGCCACGGAACGGGAGGCGGCCGTGTCCCGGCAGTTCGCCGCCCAGTCGGACACGCTCATCAGCACCAATCCCGACCTCGCGGCGCTGCTGGCCATCGCGGCGTACGACACCAGCGACACGCCCGAGTCGGTCGAGAGCCTGGGGAACGCGGCGCTCCTGCCGTTGCGGCACCGCCTGGCCGGCCACACGGAGGCAGTGGACGCCGTCGCGTTCAGCCCCGACGGGAAGACCCTCGCCACCTCCGGCGACGACCAGACCGTACACCTGTGGGAAGTGGCCACCGGGCGGACGACGGCGACGCTCACCGGTCACGGCGACACCGTGTGGGCGGTGGCGTTCAGCCCTGACGGGAAGACCCTCGCCACCGCCAGCTTCGACGGAACCGCACGGCTGTGGGACATCGGCACCCGGACCACCCGCACGACCTTCAAGGGCCACACGGGCAGCGTGTACTCCGTGGCGTTCAGCCCCGACGGGAAGACCCTCGCCACCGGCAGTGCCGACAACGCCGCCCGGCTGTGGGACATCGCCACCGGTACCACCCGCGCCACCCTCAACGACCACACCGGCCCCGTACAGGCCGTCGTGTTCAGCCCGGATGGAAGAACTCTCGCCACCGGCAGCGACGACACCGCCGCCGACGTGTGGGACGTCGCCACCGGGTCCTTCCAGACGACCTTCTCCGGCCACACCGCCGGGGTGACCGCGGTGGCGTTCAGCCCGGACGGGAAGACCCTCGCCACCGGCAGTGTCGACAAGAGCGCGCGATTGTGGGACGTCGCCACCCAGACCACTCGAACCGCGCTCATCGGCCATATCGACAGCGTGTACTCGGTGGCATTCGGCCCCGACGGGACGACCCTCGCCACCGGCAGTGTCGACACCACCGCCCGGCTGTGGGACGTCTCCGCCGGTACCGTCCTGAGCGGCCTGTCGTCCGGACTGTCCACGGTCGTGTTCAGCCCCGACGGGACGACCCTCACAGCCGGTGGCGCCGACGCGGCGGTGCGGGTGTGGAACGTCAAGGACCTCACCGGCCACAGCCCCCTGAACGGCCGGCCCGACGTGGGCGTGGTGGCACTCAGCCCGGACGGGAAGACCCTCGCCACCGGCGAAGCCGACTACACGGTCTCGCTCTGGGAGGTGGCCACCGGCAGAAAGCTCAACACCCTCAACGGCCACAGCGACGTCGTGTCGGCCATGGCGTTCAGCTCGGACGGAAAGAGCCTGGCCACCGGCAGCTACGACACCACCGCCCAGGTGTGGGACGTCGCCACCGGCACCACCCGCACCGTCCTCTACGACCACACGTCCGCCGTGCAGGCCGTCGCGTTCAGCCCGGACGGGGAGACCGTCGCCACCGCCGGCGCCGACCGGACCGCGCGGTTGTGGGACGTCACCGACGGATCCGCCCGCGCCACCCTCAAGGGGCACGCCGGTACCGTGACCGCGGTGGCGTTCAGCCCCGACGGAACGACCCTGGCCACCGGCAGCGACGACAGGTCCGCACGGTTGTGGGACGTGGCCACCGGCAAGAGTCGCGCCGCTCTCACCGGTCACAGCGACATCGTGTGGGCGGTGGCGTTCAGCCCGGACGGGAAGACCCTCGCCACCGGCAGCGCCGACACCACCGTCCGGCTGTGGAACCTGGCCACCAACAAGAGCCGCGCCACCCTGACCGGCCATACCGACGCGGTGTTCACGGTGGCGTTCAGTCCCGACAACCGCACCCTGGCCACCGGCAGCAACGACTCCACGGCCCGGCTGTGGGACGTCGTCCCGCCCCAGCCCTCCGAGGCGATCCGGAAGATCTGCCAGTCCATCGACCGCGATCTCACCGCCGACGAACACGTGTACCTGTCCGGCCACTCGACCGAGCCGGTCTGCCACAAGGCTGAAGCGGCAACGCCCACCACGGCCCTCGGCCCGGCGAGGCCGGCCGGCCGGCCGGCGGTGACGGTGGGTCGGTTCCGGAGCAACCGCCCAAAACAGACACAGCGATAACTTGTGCTCATATACGACAAGTTTTGATGATTCGGTGCTTTACTCCGGTCTCAAGATCAGGTCCCCACTGCCCTGATCCCCGGTGCGTACACGGAAATCTGACGCCGTGCGTGCCGAAGCTTCCGACCTGGAGGGATGTCCGAAGTGAACTGGTCAAAGCCGAAGCCGAGATCCGCCCACGGGCGCGGGCGCGCCTTGCACATACCCGGGGGGTACTGAATGAGCACCATGGTTCGCCGCCTCGGGCGGCACCGGGGGCGGCCGCGCCGCTCACTGATCGGGCTGCTGGTGATGGCCCTGCTGATCGGGGCGGGGGCCGTCGCGTTCCCGTTCCTCACCGCGCCGCAGTCGCACGCGGCGGCCGGTGACCCGTTCAACCCGGCGGACCCGCAGGTGTTCGTCGCGCAGGAGGTGCCGACCCGGCTCTACCGGGCTGTCACCGGGGCGTCCGGCAGTGTCACCTTCCAGCCGGAGGGCCCGGCGAGTACCTACCAGTACAACGCCATCAGCTACAACACGGCGAACAACTACCTGTACGGAATCTCCGCCGGCAACCCGGTCGGCGCGATCCTCCGGATCGGGCAGGGCGGCGTCGTCACCCGCGTGGGCACCGGCGTCGTGGCGGGCGTCGGCACGAACTGGGGCGCGTTCGCGCCGGACGGAAGCCTCTACGTCGGCACCACCGGGCAGACAACGGCCTACCGGGTCAATGTCACCACCGGTCAGGTAGCCGCGACGATCACGCTGACCGCCCCCATGCCGGGGGCTGATATCACCTACGCGGACGGCTACTTCTGGACCGTCGACAACAACGGCAGCGTGGTCCGGGTCGATCTCCTCGGGGCCACCAAGACGGTCACGACGTTCCCCACCCCGGTCTTGCCGCCCGGCGGCTACGGTGCCGCCTGGACGTTCGGCAACGGCAACACCGGATTCTCGGAAAACGGCACCGGCACGGTGTACCAGATCAAGATCACCAACCCGGCAGCGGCGAACCCGACGTTCACCAGGGTCTCCACGTCGCCCGGCCCGGCGAGCGGCAACAACGACGGCGCGGCCTCGCCCGGTCTGCCGACGGACCTCTCGGTCGTGAAGAGCGGCCCGGACATGGTGAAGCCGGGCACCACCGTCACGTACACGCTGAAGGTGAAGAACAACGGGCCCGGCAACTCCAGCGGTTACACCGTGACCGACACCGTCCCGGCGCCGCTGACCAACGTCAAGACCTCGACGCCCGGCTGCACCGTGGCCGGCAACACGGTGACGTGTGTCGGCGGGCGCACCCTGGCGGGGGTCGAGAACACCATCACCGTCACGGCGGACGCCCCCGCCACGATGACGGGTTGCGTCACCAACACCGGGTCGGTCCTGGCCAATGAGCAGGACCCGACGGCGGGCAACAACCAGTCCTCGGTGAAGACCTGCGCCGTCGTGCCGTCCCTGACGGTGGAGAAGTCGGCCACCCCCGGCACCGTGAGCGCGGTCGGCGAGAGCGTGAAGTACTCCTTCGTGCTGACCAACACCGGCAACGTCGAGTTGTCGAACCCGGGTGTCACCGAGACGGCGTTCTCGGGCAGCACGCCGCCGGCCGTCGACTGCCCGGCCGGTCCGCTGGCCCCGGGTGGGTCGTTGACCTGCACGGCCACCTACACCGTCACCCAGTCCGACCTGGACGCGGGCTCGATCAAGAACACCGCGACCGCGCACGGCACCGCGCCGGGCGACACCACTCCGACCGTCTCCCAGCCCGACTCGGCGACCGTCACCGCGACGTCCAGCCCGGGCCTGAAGGTGGTCAAGTCCGCCACCACCAGCCGGCCGGACAAGCTGGTCCTCGGTGAGCAGATCACGTACGACTTCGTGGTCACCAACACCGGCAACGTCACCCTCAAGGACGTCAAGGTCACCGAGACCACGTTCACGGGCGCGGGCACCCCGCCGGTCCCCGCCTGTCCCACCGACCAGGCGGCCGCCCTGGCCCCCGGCGCGGAGATGACCTGCACGGCCACCTACACCGTCACCCAGGCGGACGTGGACGCGGGATCGATCAAGAACATCGCCACCGGCACCGGCAACCCGCCGACCGGCCCGCCGCCGGTCTCCCCGCCGTCCGAGGTGACCGTTCCGTCGCCGTCCGACCCGGCGCTGACCGTGGTCAAGACCGCCTCGACCGGCAAGCTCGTCGCCGGTGAGAAGGTGACGTACAGCTTCCGGATCACCAACACCGGCAACGTCACGCTCAAGGACGCCAAGGTCACCGAGACCGCGTTCACCGGCAGCGGCACGCTCGACCCGGTCAGCTGCCCGAGCGGCGCCGCCTCGCTCGCGCCCGGCGCGTCCGTCACCTGCACCGCCACGTACACCGTGACGCAGGCCGACGTCGACGCGGGCTCGGTGAAGAACACCGCCACCGCGACCGGCACCCCGCCCACCGGCCCGCCCCCGGTCTCCCCGCCGTCCGAGGTGACCATCACCCAGCCGCCGGCCCCGGCGATGACGGTGGCCAAGAGCGCCACCAGCAGCCGGCCCGACACGCTGGTCCTCGGCGAGACGATCACCTACAAGTTCGAGGTCAAGAACACCGGAAACGTCACGCTCAAGGACGTCAAGGTCACCGAAGGCGAGTTCACCGGCAGCGGCACGCTCTCCCCGGTCACCTGCCCCACCGCCGAGGCCGCCGCCCTGGCCCCCGGCGCGACGATGACCTGCACCGCCACCTACACGGTCACCCAGGCCGACGTCGACGCCGGCTCGATCAAGAACAGCGCCACCACCACCGGCACCCCGCCCACCGGCCCGCCGCCGGTCTCCCCGCCCGGCGAGGTCACCGTCCCCGCGCCGTCCGACCCGAAGCTGACCGTGGTGAAGTCGGCCTCCACCGGCAAGCTCGTCGCCGGTGAGCAGATCACCTACAGCTTCGCCGTCACCAACACCGGCAATGTGACGCTGAAGGACGTCAAGATCACCGAGGGCGAGTTCACCGGCACCGGCACCCTGTCTCCGGTCACCTGCCCCACCGCCGAGGCCGCCTCCCTGGCCCCCGGCGCCACCGTCACCTGCACCGCCACGTACACCGTGACGCAGGCCGACGTCGACGCGGGCTCGGTGAAGAACAGCGCCACCGCGACCGGCACCCCGCCGTCCGGCCCGCCGCCGGTCTCCCCGCCGTCCGAGGTGACCATCACCACCCCGGACGAGCCCGGCCTGTCCGTGGTCAAGTCCGCCTCGACCGGCACGTTGGTCAAGGGTGAGGAGATCGTCTACAAGTTCGAGGTGAAGAACACCGGCAATGTGACGCTGAAGGACGTCAAGGTCACCGAGGGCCCGTTCACCGGCAGCGGCACCCTGTCGCCGGTCACCTGCCCGAGCGGGGCCGCCACGCTGGCGCCCGGCGCGGTCGTCACCTGCACCGCCACCTACACCGTCACCCAGGCGGACGTGGACGCCGGCTCGGTCAAGAACAGCGCCACCGCCACCGGCACCCCGCCGCGGGGCGAGCCGCCGGTCTCCCCGCCGAGTGAGACGACGGTGAGCACGCAGGACCAGCCCGGCCTGTCCGTGGTCAAGACCGGCCACAGCAGCAAGCCGGACGAACTGCTGGTCGGTGAGCAGATCCGGTACGACTTCACGGTCACCAACACCGGCAACGTCACCCTCAAGGACGTCAAGGTCACCGAGGGCGAGTTCACCGGCACCGGCACCCCGCCGGTCGCCACCTGCCCGACCGTCGAAGCCGCCGCCCTGGCCCCCGGCGCGACGATGACCTGCACCGCCACCTACACCGTCACCCAGGCGGACGTGGACGCCGGCTCGGTCAAGAACAGCGCCACCGCCACCGGTACCCCGCCGCGCGGCGAGCCGCCGGTCTCCCCGCCGTCCGAGACCATCGTCCC
Source organism: Kitasatospora sp. NPDC097605 (assembly GCF_040302725.1). Classification (NCBI taxonomy): domain Bacteria; kingdom Bacillati; phylum Actinomycetota; class Actinomycetes; order Kitasatosporales; family Streptomycetaceae; genus Kitasatospora; species Kitasatospora sp. NPDC097605. The sequence goes on from NZ_JBEOSF010000018.1 coordinate 25,391, forward strand.
GGCCCCGGAGAAGCCCGCGCTCGCTGTCGTCAAGACCTCCTCCACCGACAAGCTCGTCGCCGGTGAGCAGATCACCTACAGCTTCGCCGTCACCAACACCGGAAATGTGACGCTGAAGGACGTCAAGATCACGGAAGGCGAGTTCACCGGCCACGGCAAGCTCGACCCCGTCACCTGCCCGAAGGAGGCCGTTTCCCTGGCGCCCGGCGCGACGGTGCTCTGCACCGCCGCCTACACCGTCACCCAGGCCGACGTCGACGCCGGCTCGGTCAAGAACAGCGCCACCGCCACCGGTACCCCGCCGCGCGGCGAGCCGCCGGTCTCCCCGCCGTCCGAGACGACCGTCACGACGGACGACCGGCCCGGCCTGTCCGTAGTCAAGTCCGCCTCCACGGGCCAGGAGGACAAGCTCGTCGCGGGCGAGAAGATCACCTACAGCTTCACGGCGCGCAACACGGGCAACGTGACGCTGAAGGACATCAAGATCAACGAGGGCGAGTTCACCGGCCACGGCAAGCTCGACCCCGTCACCTGCCCGAGCGGGGCCGTCACCCTGGCGCCCGGCGCCACCGTCACCTGCACCGCCGGCTACACCGTCACCCAGGCGGACGTGGACGCGGGCTCGGTGAAGAACACCGCCACCGCCACCGGTACCCCGCCGCGCGGCGAACCGCCGGTCTCCCCGCCCTCCGAGGTGGAGCTGCCGCAGCAGCCGAAGCCCTCGCTCGCGGTCGTCAAGTCCGCCGAGACCGAGAAGCCCGGCAGGCTGGTCAAGGGCGAGAAGATCACCTACCGGTTCGCCGTCACCAACACCGGCAACGTGACCGTCAAGGACGTCAAGGTCGACGAGGGCGAGTTCACCGGCACCGGCAAGCTCTCCGCGGTCACGTGTCCGAAGGACGCGGCCACGCTGGCGCCCGGCGCCACCGTCACCTGCACCGCCACCTACACCGTCACCCAGGCCGACGTCGACGCCGGCACGATCAGGAACACGGCCACCGCCACCGGCACCCCGCCCGGCGGCGAGCCGCCCGTCTCCCCGCCGTCCGAGGTCACCGTCCCGTCCGGCGGGCGCGGCGCCCTCGGCCTCACCAAGACCGCCGACGTCGTCGACGCCAACGGGAACGGGAAGACCGACGTCGGGGACCGGATCGAGTGGAAGCTCACGGTCGCCAACCAGGGCACCGCCACCGTCACCGGCATCAAGGTCGACGACCCCACCGCCGGCCAGGTGACCTGCCCCAGGACCAGCCTCGCCCCCGGCGAGACGATGGTGTGCACCACCCAGCCGCACACCATCACCACCGAGGACGCCCGCCGCGGCAAGGTCGTCAACACCGCGACCGCCACCGGCCCCGGAGCCACCCCCTCCGAGGCCACCGCCACGGTGAAGGTCGCGCCCGGCAACCCGCCGGCGCCGGTCCCCGCGGACCCGAAGCCGTCCGGACCGACCGGCATCCTCGCCCACACCGGCACCGCCGTCCTGACGGTGGTGGCGATCGCCGGCGCGCTGCTGGTGATCGGCGGACTCGTCCTCGGCCTCAGCAGGCGCCGCCGCAACCACTGAACAGGTGACCGACGGGCCGGATGACCGGCCCCGGCCGACCGGCGCCCCGCCGGGTGCCCGCGGAATCCATCCGCGGCACCCGGCGGGGCGCGGCCGTCCCCGGCGTCCGCGCGGCGCGAAGTCACCGCCCGGGCACGCCCGTTGTGGCGGCGGTCTCAGATCAACCGCGACTCGGCGTGGTGGCGCGGGGCGTGCCGGGTGACGAGCGGGGCCGTCGGCCGGTGAGTGCGCTCACAAGGAATCCCTCGGCACGACGGGCGGTAGTGCTCGGGCTGATACCGGGGCGGGGGTGGTGACACCGCAGGTCAGCGGCCCCGGCGAGGGGCCTTCGAATCGACGGCGCACGGCATCGCTACGACGGGGCGTCGTAGCGGAGGGGTCTTGGCAGCGGGCAAACCCGTCTGGCAACAATTGGTCTCGTCGCCAGCCGCACCCGGTACCTGTCCCACCGGAGCGCGGCTCTTCACAACGACTGTCCGGCGTACGCCCCGCGACCGTTTCGGCCCCTGTCCGGCCACGGTCCGGGCGGGGCGAACGCCGGCCCAACCTGATTGAGGTCTTGTTCTTCATGCCCGCTTTCAAGCTTCGTATGCGTACCTCCGCCGCCGTTCTCGCCGGCGCCGCCGCTGTGACCGCCCTCGGTGCCGGCCTGGTGCCCGCCACCGCCTCCGCCGCGACGCCGCAGACCATCGCCGCGCAGATCGTGCCGGCGAACCAGCTCGCCTCGTTCAGCCAGATCATCGCCCACGAGTCCAGCTGGAACGTGACCGCGGTCAACCCGTCCTCGGGTGCGTACGGCCTGGCGCAGGCGCTGCCGGGTTCGAAGATGGCGACGCACGGCGCCGACTGGAAGACCAACCCCACCACCCAGATCCGCTGGGCGCTGGACTACATGAACGACCGCTACGGCAGCCCGAACAACGCCTGGGCGTTCTGGCAGACCCACCACTGGTACTGAGCCGACCAGGAGGCACAACCGCTTCCGGACCATCTGTCCCCCCTCACCCCGGGGTCGGACAGGGACCACCGGGGTGACCCACGGCCCGGCCGCGCGCAATCCGCGCGGCCGGGCCTTCGGGCGTTCCCGGGCCGGCCGGGCCAGGGGGCTCGGATATATTCGGGCCGAGACGAAGTCCCGCCCGGCCCCGACCGAGGAGCACCCGGTGCCCAAGTCCCCCCGCACCCCGGCGACCGCCACCACCCAGACCGTGGCGCAGGTCAACCAGACCGTGCTGCTGGAGGTGCTGCGCCGGCACGGCTCGCTGTCCCGGCAGCGGCTGGCCGCCGAGAGCGGGCTGTCGACGGCGACCGTGCACCGGCTGGTCGAGGTGCTGCGGACGGCCGGGCTGGTGGTGGTCGAGGCCGAGCGGGCGCCGTCCAGCGGCGGCCGGCCGCCGCAGCTCATCCGCTACAACGCCGGGGCGCAGACGGTGCTCGCGGTGGCGATGCGCCCGCGCCGGATCGTCGGGGTGGTCGCCGACCTGCACGGCACCGTGCTGCACGAGGCCGAGCACCACTGGGCGGCGGGCCTCGGGCCGGAGCGCGGGCGCGAGCCGTCCGCCGAGGACCTCACCGGACCGCTGCTGGCGCTGGTCGACGGGCTGCGGGCGTGGGCCGGACGGCACGCGGGCGCGCCGCGCGCGCTGGTGGTCGGGGTGCCCGGGGTGGTCCGGGACCGGACCGGGCTGGTGGAGTTCGCCCCCGCGCTGGACTGGCCCGGGCTGCGGCTGCGCACCCTGCTCCAGGAGCGGCTGGGCGTGCCGGTGGCGGTCGAGAGCAATGTGGACCTGGTCGCGCTGGCCGTCCAGCAGAGCGAGGAGGCCGCCGGGGTGGGCGACCTGGCCGCGGTGGTGGTCGGGATCGAGGTCGGCGCCGGCATCGTGCTGGGCGGCCGGCTGCACCGGGGCCGGCTGGGGTCGGCGGGCGCGCTGGGGCACCTGATGGGCGACCGCCGGGCGCTGGACCGCCCGCTGGGCCGCACCGGCGACACCCTGGCCCGGATCGGCGACCACGCCGTCGACCGGCGGATCGCCGAGGCCGGGCTGACCGTCTCGGGGACGTCCGCCGAGCGGGTCGCCGAACTGTACCGGCTGGCCCGCGAGGGCGTGCCGGCGGCGGTCCGGCTGGTGGACGAGTTCACCGACGACCTGGCCCTGCTGGTGGCCAATCTGACCAGCGTGCTCGGCCCCGAGCTGGTCGCGCTGGGCGGGCGGCTGCTCTGGGAGAGCGGCGGCGAGATGCTGCCCGCGATCGAGTCCCGGCTGCAGGGCCGGGTACCGGTGCTGCCGCGGCTGGTGGTGGTGCACTCGACCACCACCGAGCTGGTGGGCGCGGCCGCGGCCGCCGTCCGGCTGATCGACGGGGCCACCTTCATCACGCGCTGAGCGCCCGGAGCGCCCGGAGCGCCCGACCGTCCCGGCCCGACTATTTCTCAATGTGATAGAAACTCCTGGTGGCCATTCGACCAGAGGAGACCCGGATGTTCGCGGCCGCCTTCGCCATGGACCCGGTCCGGTTCCCCGACGTCTACGGCCCCGGGGCCCGCGCCCGGGTGCACGCCCGGGCCGCGCTCGTCGAGGACCCGGCCGCCCCCGGCGGGGTCTGGGGGCCTGAGCGGCTGGCCGCCGCGCCGGACGCCCTGCGCGAGGTCGAGGTGCTGTGCACCGGCTGGGGCGGACCCGTGCTCGACGCGGCGGCGCTGGCCCGGATGCCCCGGCTGGCCCTGGTGCTGTACGCGGCCGGGTCGGTGCGCCGGATCGTCACCGAGGAGTTCTGGGCGGCCGGTATCCCGATCGTCACCGCCGCCCACGCCAACGCCGTGCCGGTCGCCGAGTTCGCCGTCGCGCAGATCGTCTACGCGCTCAAGGACGGCTGGCGGCACGTGCTCGCCGCCCGCGCCGCCCGCGCACCCGTCCGGGTCGGCCGGGCCCCCGGCGCGTACGGCGCCACCGTCGGCGTGCTCTCGCTGGGCGCCACCGGGCGGCTGGTCTGCGAGCGGCTGCGCGGCTACGACCTGCGGGTGATCGCCCACGACCCGTACGCCGCCCCGCCGCCCGGGGTGCGGGCGGTCGGCATGGACGAACTCTTCGCCACCGCCGACGTGGTGAGCGTCCACACCCCGCTCGTCCCCGAGACCCGGGGCATCGTCGGCCGGCGCCTGCTCGCCTCGATGAAGCCCGGCGCGACCCTCCTGAACACCGCGCGCGGCGCCGTCCTCGACGAGCCGGCCCTGCTCGACGTGCTCGCCGAACGGCCCGACCTGTTCGCGGTGCTGGACGTCACCGACCCCGAACCGCCGCTGCCCGGCTCGCCGTTGTTCACCCTGCCGAACGTCGTGGTCACCCCGCACCTGGCCGGCAGCCAGGCCCTGGAGCGGCGGCGCCTCGGCGACCTGGTGACCGGCGAGTTCGAGCGCTGGACCCGGGGCGAACCGCTCCGCTGGGCCCTGGATCGCCGCGCCTACGAACGGATGGCCTGACGTGACCGACCGACCGCCGGACGTGCTGGTCGTCCTGACCGACCAGCAGACCGCCGACGCGATGGGCGCCGCCGGGAACCCCTCCCTCGCCACCCCGCACATGGACGCGCTTGCCGCCACCGGCACCCGCTACCGGCAGGCGTACTGCGCCCAGCCGCTCTGCGCGCCCTCCCGGGCCAGCCTGCTCACCGGGCAACTGCCCAGCGCCCTCGGCGTCACCGGCAACGAGGCCCCCGACCCGGCCCCCGAACCCCTGCTGGGCCGGGTGTTCGCCGAGGCCGGGTACGACTGCGCCTACGGCGGCAAGTGGCACCTGCCCGAACTCGACCTGCCCCAGGGCCGCGGCTTCCGCCGCATCCACCCGGCCGGGGACGACGCCGGACTCGCCCGCGCCGCCGCCGCCTTCCTCCACCGCCCGCGCCCGCGGCCGTTCCTGCTGGTGCTCTCCTTCCTGGAGCCGCACGGCATCTGCGAGTGGGCGCGCGGCCAGCAGCCGAAGACCGGCCCGCTGCCCGCACCGCCGCCCGTCGCGTCGTGTCCGCCGCTGCCCGCCAACTTCCCGCCCGCGCCGTACGAGGCCCGGCTCCCCCGGCTCGCGCAGCGGGCCTGGGCGCACACCCACCCCACCGCCGAGTGGCGCGAGGACGACTGGCGGCGCTACCGGCAGGCGTACTACGCGCTGGTCGAACGGGTGGACGCGCACCTCGGCACCGTGCTGGCCGGGCTGCGCGAGCACCGGCGCCGGACCGGCCGGGAGACCGTCGTGGTGTTCACCTCCGACCACGGCGACGGCGCCGGCGCGCACGGGTGGAACCAGAAGTGGGCGCTGTTCGAGGAGTCGGTGCGGGTCCCGTTCCTGGTCAGCGGGCCCGGCAGCACGCCCGGCACGGTCAGCGACCGGCTGGTGTCCACCGGCCCGGACCTGCTCCCGACCCTCTGCGACCTCGCCGGGATCCCCGCCCCGCCCGGCCTGCGCGGGCGCAGCGTGCGCGCGCCGGAGCCGCGCGGGACCGTGGTGGCGGAGACCCGCTGGGAGCTGCCCGGGCTCGACAACGCCCTCGGCCGGATGATCCGCGACGAGCGGCACAAGTACGTCTGCTACGCCTGGGGGGACCACCGCGAGCAGCTCTTCGACCTCGCCGCGGATCCGGGCGAGATGGTCAACCTCGCGGTGGACGCCCGGCATTCGGTGCTGCTCGACCGGTTCCGCGCGCTGCTCGCCGAGCACTGCGCCCGTTCCGGCGACCCGTTCGCGCGCTTCCTGCCGGCCACCCAGAAGAGCTGATGGTGCGTCAGTCGGATTCGGTCGCCAGGCCGAGCAGTTCACGGGTGCGGCGGTACTTGGCGGCCAGGCGCTCGGCGGTGGCCGGGTCCAGGCTCGCCAGCCGGGCCGGGTCGGCGTTGTGCGCGAGGTCGGCCTGCTTGACGACGAGGGCGCCGGGGGTGGCCAGGATGCGCGCGGTGTACTCCTCCAGCGGCTCGCCGGGCCGCTTGGTGAGCGCGTCCACGATGGCCTTGGTGGCGTCGCTGAGCGCGGCGCCGGCCAGCCACTCACGGGTCAGCGCGTCGTCCTCGACGGCGTCGTGCAGCCAGCCGGCCGCGATCTGCTCCTCGCTGCCGCCGCGCGCCGCCACGCCGTGGGCGACCGCCGCCAGGTGCTCGGTGTAGGGGTGGCCGTTCTTGTCGGTCTGCCCCGCGTGCGCGTTCCGGGCGATCCGCTCGACCTCGGCCAGGCTCAGGTTCTCCACCCCGCCATCCTAGGCACCGGCTCCCCCGGCCCGCGCGGGGGCCTGCCCTCGGCAGCCGTTCGCACACCTGATTGACTTCCGGCGTTCCGTCCGAGCCCCCGCACCGACGAGCGCGCCGAGGAAGCCATGCCGAGCCTGCACCCGCTGCTGTCCGGTTTCGCCCCGGTCTGGGCGCTGACCGGCATCGGCTATCTGCTCGGCCGCGGCGGGCTGCTCGGCGAGCACGCCGAGCAGGTGCTGAACCGGTTCGTCTTCCACGCGGCCATGCCCGCCGCGCTGTTCCTGCTGATCGGCCGCACTCCGCTGGACCGGTTCGCCAACGCCTCGATGCTCGCGTTCACCGCGAGCACGGTGGTGGCGGGCGGGCTCGGACTGCTCGCCGCGCACCGGCTGTTCGGGCGCGGCCTGCCGGAGCGGACGCTCGGCGGCATGGCGGCCGGGTACGTCAACTCGGCCAATCTGGGCATCCCGGTGGCCACCCAGGTGCTCGGCGACGCCTCCTTCGTCGGCCCGGTGGTGCTGTTCCAGATCCTGCTGGTCACCCCGGCGGTGCTGACCGTGCTGGACTCCGGGCGCGCCGGCCTGCGGGCGGCACTCACGCTGCCGCTGCGCAACCCGATCCTGCTGGCGGTGGGGCTGGGCACCGTGGTGTCGGCGACCGGGTGGCGGCTGCCCGCCGAGCTGCACCGTTCCTGCGAACTGCTCGGCGGCGCGGCCGTGCCGACCGCCCTGGTCGCCCTCGGTCTCTCGCTCCGCCACCCGCCCGCCGTCAGCGGTGCCTCCCGCTACCTGGAGGTCGGGACGGCGGTCGCGCTGAAGACCGTCGTCCAGCCGCTGGCGGCCTGGGCGGTCGGCGCGCTGGTGCTCGACCTGCCGCCGCACCAGCTGCTCACCGTGGTGCTGTTCTCGGCGCTGCCGACGGCGCAGAACGTGTTCACCTACGCCCGGGAGTACGACCACGGCGCCGCCTTCGCCCGGGACACGGTGCTGGCCTCGACGCTGGTGTCGATGGCCACCCTCTCCCTGGTCGGCTGGGCCCTCGGCTGACGGCGGAGGACGACGTCCGGCCCGCCGCCGGGGAGGCGGCGGGCCGGACGGGCGGCGGGATCAGCCCTCGTAGCGCAGGCCGTGCCCGAAGCGGAACAGCGGGTCGGCGGTGTCGAACGGCACGTCCGAGCGGCTCGCCTCGACGGCCGCCATCGAGGAGGGCAGGTCGAACGGCAGCGAGCCCTGCGGCCGCTCCTCGCCGAACAGCACCTTCACGAACGCGCTCTCCGCCGCGCCGAAGTTGACCGTCAGCGAGGCGGCGCACCCGGCGAGCCCGGTCAGGATCGCCGGCCGGTCCAGGTAGACGTCGATGACCGTCGGCACCGCGTCGCAGATCCGCCGCACGCGCTCGGTCTCCTCCGCCGGGAAGTCCAGCGAGCCCGCGCGGAAGAAGGACTCCAGGGAGCCGGCCTCCCCGCGCGGCTCGAACGGCGCCACCAGCCGCAGCACCGCCACGTCCGCCTCCTCCGGCGTCGCGACGAGCGTCGCGCGCTCGCCCAGCGCCTCGGCCGACAGGCCCTCCGCGTAGACCTTGAGGCCGCCCGGGGCGAGCGGCAGCCGGGCCGGGCCCCCGGCGGCGTTGGTCAGCAGGACGGACGCGGCCGCCTGCGCCGCCAGGCCCTCGGCACGCGCCTCGGCGGCGCCCACCAGCGCGTCGGCGGCGGCCTCGTCCAGGTACGGGCGGTCGAACAGGCCGAGCCGGAACTTCTCGCGCAGCAGCCGGCGCGCCGAGTCGTCGACGCGCTGCTCGGTCACCTTCCCGCCCCTGACCAGGTCCACCAGCACCTGCGGGCGGAACTCGCCGCCGAACTGGTCCACCCCGGCCGCCAGCGACTTGAGCATGCGCTCCTCGTAGCTGAGCTCCTCCACGCCCCAGCACTTGTCGGCGAGGATGGCCCAGTCGGTGCAGACGATGCCGTCGTAGCCGAGCCGCCGGCGCAGCAGGTCGGTGATGATCCCCTTGTTGAAGCCGAAGCCGACCTCCTCGTGCCCGGTGCCGACCGGCATGCCGTAGTAGGGCATCATCTGGGCCACGCCGGCGTCGATGACGGCCTTGAACGGCTTGAGGTGGTAGTCGAAGTTGTCGCCCGGGTAGACCTGCTCGCGCCCGTAGGGGAAGTGCGGGTCCTCGCCGTTCAGCTGCGGGCCGCCGCCCGGGAAGTGCTTGGCCATCGCCGAGACCGACTCCGCCCCGACCTCCTCGCCCTGGAGCCCGCGCACATAGGCGACGGCCAGCTCGGAGGTGAGGTCGGCGTCCTCGCCGAAGGTGGTGCTGATGCGCGCCCAGCGCGGCTCGGTGGCGAGGTCGATCTGCGGGTGCAGCGCGACCCGGATGCCGACGGCCAGGTACTCGCGGCGCACCGTGTCCGCCCAGCGGCGCACCAGCTCGGGCGAGCCGACGGCGGCGAAGCCGAGCGGCTCGGGCCACTGCGAGAACGGGCCGGCCATCAGCGCGGTGGCGGGGTTGTCGGTGAAGGAGTGGCGCGGGTCGCTGGAGATGGTGACCGGGATGCCCAGCGGCCGCTCCAGGACGGTCCGCTGGAGGTGGTTGTGCCAGGCGGCGAGGTCCCGCGCGCTGCTCGTCCAGAGGATGTTGAAGTGGTTGATGCGCCGCTCCAGGAAGGTCGCCATGGACGGCATGCCGAACAGGCCGGGCTCGTCGAGGGCGGCCGTGTTGCCCAGCGGGTGGAACATCAGGCCGGCCTTGTCCTCCAGCGGCAGCCGGCTCAGCAGGTCCTCGACGCGCTGGTCGACGGTCAGCGTCGGGTCCTGGTAGGGGAAGCGGGCGTCGGTGCTCATGGCGGGGCCTTTCTCGGTGGTGCAGGGGGAATCGGGGGGTCTCGGGGCGGGCGCGGTCAGGCCGCGCTTCTGATCCTGGCCACCAGAAGCGCTCCGGCCAGGCAGAACACGGCGGCGAGTCCGAACCAGAGGGAGTAGCCGGCGCCGCCGAGCAGGGCGTTGCCGACGGGGATGACGACCACGCCGGCCAGGAACGGCGAGAGCGAACTCGGCAGGGTGTTGGCGATGTTGAGCACGCCGAGGTCCTTGGCCGTGTCGTCCCGGCTGGGCAGCAGGCTGATGGCGAGCGCGTTGTCGACGGCGAAGAACAGGCCGGCGCCGATGCCCAGGACCGCTTCCAGGACCAGCAGGGTCCCCAGGCCGGCGTCGCCCAGGAACGGGGTGACGGTCACCCCGGCGAGCACGGCCGCCATCAGCAGGCCGCCACCCATCACGAACGGCTTGCGGCGCCCGACGCGGTCGGACAGCACGCCGCCGACGACGCTGGCGACGACCAGGGTGGCCACGTTCAGGCCGTTGGCCAGGGCGTTGAAGCGCAGCTGCTCGTCGGTGTCGTCCATGCCGAACTCCGCGGCCAGGAACAGGGTCAGATAGCCGGCCAGGGCGCCGTAGCCGAGCATGATGAGGAACTTGCTCAGCCAGGCCCAGCCGAAGTCCGGGTGCTTGCGCGGGTCGAAGACGAAGGAGAGCAGGAGGCTGCGCAGGTTCAGCGGTTCGTCCGGCGCGGCCGTGCGGACCCGGTCGGGCAGCCGGGCGGCGAACCAGAAGCCGAGGACGACGGCGACGGCGGCCGGCACGGCGAACCGCAGGAGGTCGCCCGGCAGCACGGAGAGCAGGACCGCGCCGACCATGATGCCGATCGGGGTGACCGCGCCGACGATGCCGGACACGCTGCCGCGCCGTTCCTCGGGCACGTGGTCGGCGACGGTCGCGCCGGCGGCGGCGAAGGCGACGTTGCCGGCGCCCTGGGCGGCGCACCAGGCGATCAGCAGGACCGGAACGTTGGGGGCGAGGGCGCAGGCGACCAGCGCCGCCGCCATCACCGCGACGCCGCCGATCAGGAACGGCCGGCGCATCCCGAAGCGGGAGGTGCAGCGGTCGGAGAGGCGGCCGGCGAGGGGCTGGCCGACCAGCGCGAACAGGGCGCCGGTCCCCGTCACCAGCCCGAGCTGGGCGGGGGCGTCGTCCAGGCCGACCAGATCCTGGATCTTGACCGACAGACCGCCCATGGTGGGGGCGAGCACGGCCAGGTACATGCCGAACTGGCCGAGAGCCAGTCTTCGCACGAAACCGTGCGGTGCCTGCGGCGCGGGGGCCGCCGCAGGCAGGGGTGGGGATTCGAGCATGGGGGAGCTCCTTGGAGACCAGCCACAACGACGGGGCGGACCGGCCGCGGTTGCGGGAGGCGCGGCGTGGGGCCAATTGCTACACAGGTGTAGCTTTCTGTCAAGCAACCCTGATACCGTCCCCCCATGACCTCCTCAGGAGCCGGGGCCACGGCGACCGGCGGCTACGCCAAGGGCCGCGCCCGCCGGGCCGCGATCATCCAGACCGCCGCCGAGCACTTCGCCCAACGCGGTTTCCGGGCCGTGACGATCCTCGACCTCGCCGCCGCCTGCGACATCTCCCGGGCCGGCCTGCTGCGCTACTTCCCCGACAAGGACGCGCTGCTCCTGGCCGTGCTGGAGGACCGCGACCGCCTCGACCGGGAGCGCTTCCAGCCGTACACCCGGCTCGGCGGCGGCCTCGGCGTGCTGCGCGGGATGGTGGACCTGGCCGGGCACAACGAACTCGTCCCCGGGCTCATCGAACTGTTCGTCCGGCTCTCCGGCGAGGCCTCCGACCCGGAGCACCCCGCCCACGCCTACTTCGCCGACCGCTACGAGCGCATCCGGCGCGGCACCGCCCACGCCCTGCGCGCGGCCCGCGAGGCCGGGCACCTGCGCGACGACGTGGATCCGGAGGAGGCCGCCGTGCGGCTCACCGCGCTGATGGACGGGCTCCAGGCACAGTGGCTCTTCGACCGCTCCGTGGACATGGCCCGCCATGTGCGGGCGGCCTTGCTCGCGCTGCTCACCGAGCCTGGCGCGGCCGCCTTCGACGCGCTCACGCCGGCCGCCGGCTGACGGCGGGGGCGGCGGGGCGGCGGCCCGGACGTCCCGTCAGCCGCCCCCGGAGCGCCCCCCAGCCGGCCGACCGCCCGTCGGGCGCGTGGTCCCGGTCCTGCCCGGCGGGCCGCTGCTGCGGTGCGGCGCGCTTCTCCGCCGCGCTCCGGCGGCGGCCGTCAGGCGTCCTGCCCCGGCACGGGGTCCGGTCCGGCGCCGGGGGCGGGGGCGGGGGCCGTCGCGGGTGCGCCGGCCTCCCCCTCCCGGCGGGCGCGGGCGAGGTCGGCGCGGCTGCGGGTCAGCTCGGCGACGGCGCCGATGATCCTGGACGCGCTGATCCCGACCGAGGTCGCCGGGCCGGCCACCGCGCTGATCGTCGCGGCCGTGCCGAGGTCCATCCCGGCGCTCTGCGCCTCCGGGGGCCCGGCGGAGCTGCCTTCCGGCTGCACCGGTCGCCGGGCGGTCGACACCAGCAGTACCGGCAGCACCGCCACGGACGTCGCCACGAAGACGATGACCGCGCGGCGCACCCAGCCCCCCCTCGACTCCCCCGTGCCCGCGGCCCAGTGGCTCCGGGCGCCCGCCCGCCTCAGCGTTCCCGGACGGCGATCAGCTCCCGGCCGCGCAGGGTGTACAGCACGCCGTCCTCGTCGGCCGCCAGCCGGGCGCCGCTGTACCACTCGGCGTCCACCTGGACGAGCACGGTGGCGGCCAGCGTCACCGGATCCAGCCGGAACAGCGTCCTCTCGCTGATGCCGTAGAGCCGGCCGCGGGCCACCAGCAGGCGGGGGTTGGCCGAGGTGATCGCCCGCAGGTCGGCCCTGGTGCCGATCTCCGGGGCGCGGCCCCGCCGGGCGGTGCGCAGGTCGGCGGCGAAGGCCTGCCCGTTCACCGTGATCCCGAACAGCCGGTGCCCGTGCACCGCCAGGCTGCTGACGCCCGAGCCGAAGTCGGTGGCGGTGCGCCAGAGTTCACGCCCGGCCACCGGGTCCCAGGCGGCCAGGTCGCCGCGCGGGCCGGTGGCCCTGGCGTTGTCGCCGCCGAGGAACGCCTGGCCGTGCCCGGCCGCCACCGCGCGCACCAGCTGCTCCGGCCCGAGCGGGTCGACGTGCACGGTGGGCCGCCCGCTGCCGGGCCGGTAGGTGACGAACGAGCCGCCCCCGGTGGTGTCGGCCTGCACGCCGAGCAGCAGCAGGCGGTGCTCCTCGTCCCAGCGGACGGTCTGCGGGCGGTTCTGGTCCTGCGGCAGCTTCGCCTCCTGGACCGGTACCTCGTCGACGCCCGGCCGGTACCGCCAGATGCCCTGCGAGGAGTAGACGCCCAGGTAGAGGGTGCCGTCGTCGAGGACCACGGTGTCCTTGGCCTCGCCGGGCACCGGGAGCTTGCGCACCGTTCCGGCGCCGAGGTCGTGCAGGGCGACCGAGCCGTTGCCGCCGACGTACACCCGGCCGTACCGGGCCGCCACCGACATCCCGAGCTGGGCCTCGGCGGGCGCGCCGGCGGCCACCAGGTCGGTGGTGGTGACGGCGCCGGTCGCGGTGGAGAGGGTCCAGGCGGTCCCGCCCTCGGTGACGCCGGCCAGGGTGTCGCCGATCCGGCCGAGCCCCCAGGAGTTGCCGTCCGGGACGGGCACCGCGAAGGCCTCCGGAGCCTCCGCGCCGAGCCGGTAGCGCCAGACCGTGCCGTGCTCGGTGGAGGTGAACCAGACGGTGTCGCCCAGGCGTTGGAAGTTGGTGACGCTCTTGGTGCCGGGCACCGGGAACGAGCGCAGCACCGCATGGGTGGCCGGGTCCAGCAGGGCGACATGTGCGGGCCTGCCCTCGGTGGAGACGGCGAGCAGGTCCTCGCCGAGGGCGGTGATCTGGCGCACGATGGTGTCGGCCGCCAGCTCGGGCGGGGTGATGTCGGTGACCTCGCCGGTGGCCCGCTCGACCGCGAACAGCGAGGCCAGGGTGGCCCCGCCGCCGCCCGCCAGGTTGCTGCCGACGCCGAGGTAGGCGTGGGTGGCGGTGGCCTCGACGGCCCGGCCCTGGGTGGCGCCGGGCGCGGGCGAGGCCACCTCGGCGAGCACGCCGGTCGCCGGGTCGTAGGCGTACAGGCCGGGGCCGGCCGCCCGGCCCTTCTGCCGGCCGGTGGCGAACACCACGCCGTCGGGGGCGACCGCGACGTCCCGGACGTCCGCGCCGGGCACGTTGGCCAGACCGCGCACGCCGCCGTCGGCCGGGTCGAAGCGGTAGAGGTTGACGGCCTTCGGCGCGTCCGTCACCCCGAGGTACAGCGCGCCCTCGTGGGCGGCCGAACCCTGGACGAAGTTGCCGGTCGGCAGGACGGCGGTGGCGGTGACCCGGCCGGTCGGCAGGTGGTGGCCGACCACCTTGGCCGGGGCCAGGTTGCGCGAGCCGATCCACAGCGTCTCGCCGATCAGGGTGGCGCTCATCAGCGGGAAGTCGGCGTTGCCCGGGCCGAGTCCGGTCACCTCGGGGGTGCCGGAGGGGCGGCGCGGCGCGGCCGCGGCGGCCCCGCTTCCCAGGCCGGCCAGGCCGGTCAGGGCGGCGGTCAAGGAGCCCGCACCGAGCAGGAGTCGGCGGCGGGACGGGCGGGCGGTCGGCGTCATGGTGGTCCTCGAAGGGTTCAGTGCTGCCCGGCGGCGGCCAGCAGCTCGCGGGTGTACGGGTGCTCGGGCGCGCTGAACAGCCGCTCGGCGGGGGCCTGTTCGACCACCCGGCCGTGCCGCATCACCAGCACCTCGTCGCAGAGGTGGCGGACCAGCGCGAGGTCGTGCGAGATGAACACCAGGCCGATGCCGGTGCGGCGGCGCAGGTCGAGCAGCAGGTTGAGGATCTGCGCCTGCACGGAGACGTCCAGCGCGGAGGTCGGCTCGTCGGCCACCAGCACCTCCGGGCCGACGGCGAGCGCCCGGGCGATCGCCACCCGCTGGCGCTGTCCGCCGGACAGCCGGTGCGGCAGGGCGTCCAGCGACTCGGCCGGGAGACCGACGAGTCCGATCAACTCCTCGATGCGTCCGAGCGACAGCCCATGGGCGAGCAGGGGCTCGGCGAGCGCCTCGCGGACGGTCATCCGGGGGCTGAGCGAGGCGTACGGGTCCTGGAAGACGAACTGGACCCGGCGGCGCAGCGCGCGCTCCTCGGCGGCACCGACCCGCTCCCAGGACCGGCCGCCGACCCGGACGGTGCCGGACTGCGGGCGCAGCAGCCCGAGCAGGGCGCGGGCCAGCGTGGACTTGCCGGAACCGGACTCGCCGATCACCCCGACCGCCCGCCCCGGCCCGGCGGTCAGGCCGACGCCGTCGAGCGCGGGCGCGCCCCGGCGCCCGTAGCGGACGGTGAGGTCCTCGGCGACCAGCACCGGCTCGGCGGTGCCCCGCGGCGCGGCGGGTTCCTCGGCGGCCGCCGGGGCCGGCGGCTCCTCCCCCGCCGGCACCGGCAGGTGGCAGGCGAATCCGTGCTCCCCCCTCGCCGAGGGCTCCGTCACCCACCCGGGCGCCTCCCGCTCGCACCGCTCCGTCGCGGCGGCGCAGCGCGGCGCGAACGCGCAGCCCGGCAGCGGCTCCCCGGCGGCGGGCGGGCGGCCGCCGATCACGGCGAGCGGCAGCCCGCGCGGGCCGTCCAGCCGGGGCACGGCGGCCAGCAGCCCGGCCGTGTACCGGTGCCGCGGATGCTCCGACAGCCGCTTCACCGGGGCGCGTTCGGCGATCCGGCCGGCGTACATGACCTGGACGGTGTCGCAGGTCCGGGCGACCACGCCGAGGTCGTGGGTGATCAGCAGCACGGCGGTGCCGGTCTCGTCGCGCAGCCGCACCAGCAGGTCGAGGATGCCGGCCTGGGTGGTGGGGTCGAGGGCGGTGGTGGGCTCGTCGGCGATCAGCAGGTCGGGCCGGTTGGCCATCGCCATGGCGATCAGCACGCGCTGGCGCATGCCGCCGGAGAACTCGTGCGGGCGGTCGCGGTAGCGGCGGGCCGGCTCGGGGATGCCGACCAGGTCGAGGAGTTCGAGCGCGCGGGCGCGGGCCTCGGCCCGGCTCGCGCCGTGCACCAGGGCGGCCTCGGCGAGTTGGCGGCCGATCGGCGTCCGGGGGTTGAGGTACGCGAGCGGGTCCTGGAAGACCATCCCGATCCGCCGGCCCCGGACGGCGCGCACGGCGGGTTCGGGGAGGGCGAGCAGGTCGGTGCCGTCCAGCCGGACGCTGCCGGCGGTGGTGCGGCAGCCGGGCGGGAGCATCCGGTCGACGGCGAGCGCGGTGAGCGTCTTGCCGGATCCGGACTCGCCGACCAGGCCGAGGATCTCGCCGGGGCGGAGGGTGAAGTCCACGCCGTGGACCACCTCGTGGAGCCCGGCGGTGACCCGCAGTCCGGCCACCTCCAGCAGCGGCGGCACGGTCGCCAGGGCCGTCGGGGCGTGGGTCGTCGGCACGGTCACCGCAGCTTCTCCCGGTTGAACGAGTCGGCGAGCAGGGTCAGGCCGAAGACCAGCAGGCCCAGCAGCAGCACCGGCGCGAGGGCGTAACCCGGGTGCAGGAAGAGGTACTTGCTGCCGGTGTTGATCATTGTGCCGAGCGAGGGGGTGGGCGGCTGGATGCCGAAGCCGAGCACGCTCAGGCCGCCCTCGATCTTGGCGGCGTGCGCCATCGCCACGGCCAGGAGCGCGGTGGCGGCGTCGGTGACGTTGGGCAGCACGTACCGGCGCAGGGTGCGGGCGCGTGGCACGCCGAGCACCCGGGCGGCCACCACGTGGTCGCGGGCGAGCTGGGCGAGCAGCGCGGCGCGGGCCTGCCGGCCGAACGCGGGCAGCGCGCTGAGCACGACGGTGACGACGACGCTGCCGAGGCCGGGGCGCACGATCAGCGCGATGGCCAGGCCCAGCAGCAGCCCGTGGAAGCCGAGCAGCAGGTCGAACAGGCGCTGGACGGCCTCGCCGAGCAGCCGGTTCAGCCCGCCGAGCAGCCCGAGCAGGGTGCCGAGCACGGCGGCGGCGGGGACGGCCAGCAGGCAGACCAGCAGCTCGATCCGGATCCCGTACAGCGCGCGGGCCAGCAGGTCGCGGCCGACCTCGTCGGTGCCGAGCGGATGGGACCAGGACGGCCCGGCCAGCGCCTCGCGGCCCTGCTGGTAGGGGTCGGCGGGGAGCAGCAGCGGGCCGAGCAGCCCGAGCAGCACCACCAGGGCGACCAGGACCGCCCCGGTCCGGCCGCGCCGGCCGCGCAGCACGGCGGGCAGGGCCGCCCGGCCGGCGCGGCGCCGGCTCCCGGGGACGGCGGCGGTGGTGCTCAGGGGTCCGGTGCTCAGCGGGTCGGTGCTCATCGGCCCTCCCCGGCGCCGGCGCGGGCGATCCTCGGGTCCAGCCGGCCGACCAGCAGCTCGGAGCCGAGCTGCACGGTGACGGCCACCGCGACCGCGAGCATGATCAGGGTCTGGGCGACGGGGTAGTCCCGCTGGTTGATCGCGTCGAGCAGCAGCTGTCCGAGGCCGTGCCGGGCGAACAGCTGCTCGGCCACGACGGCCCCGCCGAGCAGCTCGCCCAGGTTGAGCCCGAACTCGACGCAGAACGGCGCCAGGCTGTTGGGCAGCACGTGCCGCAGCAGGATCCGCCGGGGCGGGGCGCCCTTGGCGATCGCGGTGAGCACGAACTCCTCCTGGCGGGTACGCCGCAGCTCGGTGGCGAGCAGCCGGGCGAGCACCACCGAGCCGGGCAGGGCGAGCGCCACGGCGGGCAGCGCCAGGTACTGCACGGCCAGGTCGGGCGCGGTGAACAGGTCCCGCTCGCCGCCGGCCGGCAGCACGCGCAGCAGCACGGCGAAGACGAAGACGAACAGCACCGCCGTGACGTACACCGGCAGGGCGAGCACGGCGGTGGTGAGCGGGTCCAGCGCCCGGGCCAGCCGGCCGCGCCGCTCGGCGGCCAGCGCCGCGCCCAGCAGCAGGCCGAGCACCAGCATCAGCAGGCCTGCGGCGAGGGCGAGTTGGAGGGTGGAGCCGAGGCTCTGGCCGATCATCCGGGTGACCGGCTCGCGGTAGTGGAAGGAGAGACCGGGGTCGCCGCCGAGCAGCCCGCGCAGCCAGCCGAGGTACTGGACGGGCAGCGGCCGGTCCACCCCGAGCTGGCGGCCGAGGTGGTCGCGCTGCTCCTGGTCGGCCTCGGCGCCGAGCGCGGCGGAGACCGGGTCGCCGGGGGCCAGGCGGAGCAGCAGGAAGACGGCGACCGAGGCGAGCCAGAGGGTGGCCAGGGCTCCGGCGGCCTTTCTGGTCCAGTACGGCACGGGGGTTCTCCGGGGGTGGGCGGGTCGGCGGGGCGGCCGGCGGGCGGGCGGCTCAGGCGTCCCGGCGGGTGTCGGTCAGCTTCAGGTAGCCGAGCGCGCTGGTGGACACGTCCCGCACCGAGGAGGCGAAGGCGTAGGTCTCCCAGGCGTGCGCCAGGGTGATGTGGAAGGACTGCGCGAGCAGGTACTCGGACAGCTCGTGGTTGACGTCGGCCCGGGCCTGCTCGTCGGCGGCCGCGAAGGCACGCGCCTGGAGCTCGGCGTAGGCCGGGTCGGTGACGTGCGAGGTGTTCCGGCCGACCTGCAGCGGCCCGGAGACGGTGATCCCGCTGAGCGGCGAGACGCTGACCATGCCGTGGTTGGCCACGAACAGGCCCTCCAGCGTGCCCTGCTGGATCTTCGGCTGGAGGGCGGCGTTGTCCAGCAGCTGCACGTCGACGCCGAACCCGGCCTGCTCCAGGTCGTACTTCACCAGCTCGACCAGCGAGCTGAAGACCGGCGAGTTGGCGGCGGTGAGCGGCACCCGGGCGCCCTCCGCGCCGGCCTCGCGCAGCAGCCCGCGCGCCTTCTCCGGGTCGTGCCGGTAGCGGGTGACCTGGTCCGGGGTGACGCCGGGGGTGTGGGACGGCCAGGGCAGGCTGCTCGCCTCGGCGTGGCCGCCGTAGACCTGGGCGACGATCCGCTCGCGGTCCACCGCGTACTGCAGCGCCTGGCGGACCCGCAGGTCGTCGAAGGGCTTGGAGGCGACGTTCACGCCGAGGAACGCCTGCTGGTAGGAGGCCTTGGCGGACTGCACGGTGAAGCCGGGGTTGCCGGCCAGCACCTTGAGGTCGCGCCCGGGGACGGCGCCGATCAGGTGCCCCTGCCCGGACTGCAGGGCGGAGAGCGCGGCCTGGCTGCTGGTCACCGAGCGGACGGTGATCCGCTCGAAGCGCGGGCGCCCGCTCTGCCAGTACCGCTCGTGGCGCGCCAGGTCGAGCTGGTTGCCGCCCTTGAAGGACTGCCAGCTGAACGGGCCGGTGCCGTTGACGGTCTCGCTCGCCCGCCCCTCGACGTAGGTGCGCGCGTCCACCACCGGGTTGAAGGCGAGGGCGTCGAACAGGTTGCTGGTGGGTTTGGCGAGGGTGAGGGTGACCTCGTTGCGGGCGCTGGCCCTGATGTCGGCCAGGCGTTCCAGCAGCGGTTTGACCTGGGAGGTCTTGGCGGCGCCGGCCAGTGAGAAGACCACGTCGTCCGCTTCGAGCGCGCGCCCGTCGTGGAAGGTGACGTCCTCGCGCAGCTTGAGCACCAGCTTCAGCCGGTCGGCGCTCCACTCCCAGGAGGTGGCCAGCCAGGGCACCGGCCGGAGGGTCGCCGGGTCGAGGTCGACCAGCCGGTCCAGCACGAGGTTGACGAACGCCGGGGTGTCCGGGCCGCGGTGGAGCAGCTGGGTCGGGTCGGGCGCGCTGCCGTAGACGATCTGCAGGTCGGGCGCGGACGCCGCGGCGCCGCCGCCGGGGGCGGCGCCCGCGTCCGGGTCGGTGGCCGAGCGGCAGCCCGCCGCCAGCAGGGCCGCTCCGGCGCTCAGGCCGAGGAAGCCTCGTCGGGGCAGGCCGGGGTGACGGGCCGCTTCGCTCATGGTGCTGCTACCTCTTGGTGGTCGGGGACGGGAACGGCCGGGTCAGAGCTGGGTGACGACGACGCTGTCGCTGTAGAGCACCACGTCGGGGCCGCCGGTCGGGTACGGGATGCCCTTGGCGGGGTTCCAGTTGGCGCGGTAGATCCCGGTCTTGAAGTAGGGGGCCTGGTTCTGGTGGTAGTTGTTGAGCCCGCTGTGCGCGCCGACCTGGACGCCGTCGCGGTACACGGTGATCGAGCCGGGCGTGCTGCCGGTGGACCAGGTGATGTCGAACGCCCACTGGTTCCAGTGCCCGAACTGCACGGTGCCGAGCGGGATCACCGCCTCGGCGACGGTCGTCGGGCCGGTCAGCCAGTGCACCTTGAGGCGCCAGTTGCCGTCCTTGACGGTGAGCGCGATCGGCGGCTTGGTGTCGCTGCCGTCGGAGAGCGGGTAGCCGTGCCACTGGGCGACAATGGTCTCGGTGGAGGTCTGCACCCAGTCGGCGGGCAGGTAGTCGGCGAGGGCGAAGCGGTAGCCGCCCCAGCCGAGGGCGTTCACGGCCACCTCGGAGCGGTAGGACACGCCGTCGTTGGGGACGCTGAACCGGGCGGCGAGACCCGAGCCGCCGGCGGGGGCGCCGGTGACGGTGATCGAGCCGTTGCCGTCGACGCGCTGACGGGTCCAGTTGGCGACGGTGCCGGACTCGAAGTCGTCGGCGAAGACGGTTCCGCTCGTGGTGGTGCTCGCGCTCGTGGTGGTGCTCGTGGCCGCGCTCGCCGTGGTGCTCGCGACGGCCGCCGGGGCGGCGAGGGTGCCGGTCAGCAGGGCGGCGGCCAGCGCGACGCCGGCGGCGCGGCGCGCGGAGGTGGGGACGGACATGGTGGTGCTCCTACGGGTTCGCTGGAACGGTGGGCGGTGGGCGGTGGGCGGTGACCTGGGCGGCCGGCCGACGACGGGTGCCTGGCGTCAGCCGGCCCGTCGACAGGAGTCCGCCGGTCCGCCGCCTCCCGCGCGGCCCACCCAGGTCGGACTCGACCAGGCCCACTGGTCGTTCAGCTGCCGGACCCGCACGTGGTAGAAGTCGCCGTCCCCGCCCCCGTCTCCGCCCGGCCGTTCGTCGACCAGGTCGAGCTCGGCGGAGAGCTCCCGCCCGGGCACCGCCCGGTCGAAGCGATAGGCGCCGGAGACGAAGCCGCCGAGGAAGCCGGTGCGCGGCCCCTGCCGCAACTCGCCGACCCGGTAGGAGGCTTCGACCCCGTTGACGACCGCCGTCAGCCTGGTCCGGTCGTCGCCGGCGACGGCCAGCGAAAAGCCCTGGGTGGCGTCGGTCACGGTGTTCGGATTGCCCTCGGTCACGGTCCGCAGCCGCAGCTCGCCCGGGCCGGTGCGCCACCAGTCGGACGGCCGGTAGGTGGCGAGCTCGGCCGCGGCCGGCGCCACCGTCTCGGAACCGCGCAACCGGGGCTGCACATCGCGCAGTTCACCGCCCTCGACGCGCAGCGTGACGTCCCAGCGCACGGCCGTGTCGCGCCGCCCCCAGCCGACGGCGAAGCCGAGCGTGCCGTCGAAGCCCCGCTCCTCGCCCGCGGCGGCGAGGAGTTCGGGCCGGGAGAGCCGGTGGATCGGCGCGCCGTTGCGGACCACCTCGACGTGGTCGAGGGCGTCCCGGCCGTGCACGGTGACCCGGATCCGGCGGCGGTCGGCGGACGGCGCCTCGCCGCCCATCGGCACGCCGTTGACCGAGGTCGCGAGCAGGATGCGGTCACCGGTGAGCGCGTAGGTGCGGCGCGCCCGGACCGCGTCCCAGATCGCCGTCCGGGTCAACTCCGGTGCCCAGACGGCGAGCCGGCCGTGTCCGTGGCTGCCGGGGAAGGCGCTGTGGTGGTCGGTGGAGCCGATCAGCCCGAACCGGTGGCCGAGCCAGAGCCCGTGCACGGCGGTGCCGGTGGTGTCGCGCGGCCCCATGGTGTGCAGGTAGTCGCGCGGCGCCTCGTCGGACTCGGCGCAGCCGTGCATCGACATCATCTCCACCACCGGGGCGAACTCCTCGGTGTAAGCGGCCCAGTTGATGCCGCGTCGCCCGGTGCCGTACCCGATGTGGTGCGGGAGCGCCCAGGTGCGCACGCCCTCGGCGGCCAGCGCGCGCAGCCGGGCGCGCAGTCCCTCCAGGTCGGCGGCGCGGATGATCTCGCCGCGCGGGCCGTCGAAGTACACGCAGTGGTCGCCGTACGCGAGGCTGTGCCACTCGAAGGACTGGAAGGTGACGAAGCGGCCGTCCTGGTGGGCGGCGGCGGTGACCTCCTGGACGTGCTCCCAGCGGTCGGCGAGCCGGGCGAAGCCCTCGGTGTGGTAGTCGACCAGGCCGGCCAGCTCCGGGGTGCGCTCGGGCAGATCGTGCCACCAGCCGTGGCCGGTGACGCTGGCGAAGTCGAGCTGGAGGCGGGCGTTGGCGTAGGCGTCCTCGATCGGGCCGTGGCCGTAGCTGATCCCGCAGTGGTTGTGGAGGTCGCCGACGTAGAGGCCGAGACCGCCGTAGCCGGGTGCGTCGGTGGTGGGGGCTGTCATCGGATCGGGCTTCCTCTGTTTGATCGACTCTGAGAAGAAGTCTTTCCCGATCTTCAGAGGAGGGTCAAGGGCGGGCCGGTCGGCGTTGCCCGATCGCCACAGGAGGAAACATGCGATTCACAGAATCACGCCATGTGACAGGCCGCTTGCTTCCCTGACCCACCCCATCTCCTCCTCCGTCACCCCCTCCCGCCACTTTCTATCGATCTGATAGAAAGTGCCGGAGATCCCTCCCCGCTATCCGTGAGGACGACCCGCCGCCGATGCCGATCACCACCCCGCCCGCCGCGCCCGACCTCTCCGGCTCCGCCCTGGTCCGCGCCCCCGAACGCCCCGAGCCCGGCTACTGGGCCGGCTGCCCCGGCGTGCGCTACGAGCCCGACCGCGACCGCTTCCTGCTCACCTACCGAGAACGCCGCCCGCGCGACACCGACCCCACGGCCGACGGCCGGGACCGCGGCTGGCGCTGCGCGGTGGCCGAGAGCCGGGACGGCGTGGAGTTCCACGACCTCTGGTCGGTGGAGCGCGCCGACCTCGGCTCGCCCTCCATGGAGCGCTTCGCCCTGCTCCGCCGCGACGGCGGCTACCTGCTCCACCTCAGCTACGTCGACCCCGCCGACCGGCGCTGGCGGATCGACGCCCTCCGCGCCGACACCCCCGAGGCCTTCGACCTCGCCACCCGCGCCCCGGTCCTCACCGCCGCCGGCACCGGCACCGAGGGCGTCAAGGACCCCTACCTGCTCGAACACGACGGCGGCGTCCGGCTGTTCGCCACCGTCTCGCGCTCCCGCGCCTTCACCGCCGGGGAACGGGCCCGCGCCCACGCCACCGCCGACATCCACACCACCGGCCTGACCGTCCAGCCCACCGCGCTCGCCGCCTCCCCGGACGGCCTGCGGTTCACCGCGCCGCCCGGCCGCGCCGCCGAGGTCCTCGACGTCGGCCCGCCCGGCGCCTGGGACGCCTACGAGTCACGGATCACCGCCGTCCTGCCCGACGGCTCCGGCGGCTGGCTCGCCCTCTACGACGGCTCGGCCGACGCGGCCGGCAACTACGAGGAGCGCTGCGGCCTGGCCACCTCCACCGACCTGCGCCACTGGCACCGCCTCACCCCGGACGGCCCCTGGCTGGACGTCCGCTACGCCGACGTGGTCGCGGCGAGGGGCCGCTGGTACCTCTACTACGAGCAGACCCGCCCCGACGGCGCCCACGAACTGCGGGTCGCCGTCCTCGACGAGTTCGCGGGCCTGCGCCCGTAGGAACGGCCCACCGGGCCCACGAGGCCCCGTCGACGACGAAGTCCGCCCCCGTGGTGTTCGCCGCGCCGGGACCGGCGAGGAGGAGCACGGGCTCCGCGGCCTGCGACGGCCGGGTGAAGCGGCCGGTCACCGACCGCTCCCCGGCCGCCGCTCACTCCGCCCGGGCCGTGGCCACCACCTCGGTCATCGACTCCAGGAACCTCTGCGCCACCGCGAGTTCCGCCTCGCCGAACGCCCCCATCGCGGCCACCAGGTCGGCGATCAGCCCGCCGAAGAAGCCCTCGCCCAGCTCGATCGCGCGCTCCTCCACCAGCAGCCGCACCTTGCGGCGGTCCCCCGGATCGCGCTCGCGCCGGATCAGCCCGAGCCGCTCCAGCCGGTCGACCAGCCCGGTCGTCCCCGCCGAGTTCAGCCCCAGCGCCTCGCCGAGCCGCCCCGGCGTGACCACCGTCCCGGCCCGCGCGGCGTCCAGCAAGTGGATCAGCGCCCGCAGATCGGTCGGGTGCAGGCCGTTCCGTGCGGCGAACTCGGCGCCGAACAGGTCGAGTTCGACGGTCAGCCCGCGCAGCAGATGGACCAGCCGCATCGGCGTCCGCTCCGACTCCACCTCATCTCCTTCCCCTGGAAGCCCCCTCGACGTATTCTCTCGCTCAGCGAGATACATGCTCACCGAGCGACTACGCCAAACCCTGGGGGAAGACTATGTCCGCACACCCTGCCGCCGGCCCCGCCCCCTCCCCCGGATCCGCCCTCGACGCGTTCCTCGCCGCCTACGACGAGGCCCTCGCCCGCTGGCCCGTCCCCGTCGAGGCGCTCACCGTCCCCACCCCGTACGGCGCCACCCGGGTCAACGCCTGCGGTCCGCGCGACGGCCGCCCGCTGGTGCTGCTGCACGGCGGCGGCGCCACCTCCACCTGCTGGTCCGCCACCACCGCCGCCCTGGCCGGGGCCGGCCACCGGGTGCTCGCCGTCGACCTCATCGGCGATCCCGGCCGCAGTACCCTCGACCGCCCACGCCTCGGCGGCGTCCCCGGCCTGCTCGGCTGGCTCGACGCCGTCCTCGACGCCCTGGACGTGCCCGCCACCGACCTGGCCGGCCACTCCTACGGCGGGTGGATCGCCCTGCGCTACGCCCTGCACGCCCCCACCCGGGTCCGGCGGCTCGCCCTGCTCGACCCGACCCAGTGCTTCGCCGGCTTCCGGCCCGGCTACCTGCTGCACGCCCTGCCGCTCTTCGTGCCCCCGCGCACCGCCGCCAAGGCCCGCGCCCACCTCGATTGGGAGAGCGGCGACACCGCCCTCGACCCGGCCTGGCGCGAGCTCTACGCCCTCGGGTTCGCCGGCTTCCCCGCCGCCCGCCCGGTCACCGGCCCCCGGCCGAGCGCGGCCGACCTGCGCACGCTGACCGTCCCCACCCTCGTCCTGCTCGCCGCACACACCCGCACCCACGACCCCCGCACCGTGGCCGCCCAGGCCCGCCGCACCCTCCCGGACGCCACGGTCGCCGTCCTCCCCGGCACCTCCCACCACACCCTGCTGACGGCCCACCCCGACGAGCTGAACCGCCACCTCACCGCCTTCCTCACGCCCGACCGCCCCTGACGCGCGACTGCCCCTCGACGTCCGACCACCCCTGACACCCGACCGCCCCTGACACCCGACCGCCCCGAGACCCGACGGCCCGATGCCCCCGGCCGGTCGCCGTGACGAGCCGGCTGCCCGTCGAAGTCCCGGACACGTCCTCCGGAGACCGGCCTCGCCCCCGGGGCACGTCCCATAGTGAATCCATGGACACCGGCTCAGCTCAGGACCCACTCCTGTCCGAACAGCGCGCCTACTACAGCGCCCTCGCCCCGGACTACCCCGACCACCTCCTCGGTCTCCCCGGCGGCACCGAGCTGACCGAGGCGCTCGACGCGTTCCGGCCGGCGGGCAGCATTCTGGAACTCGCCTGCGGTCCCGGCACCTGGACCCCTCGGTTGCTCCGCCACGCCGACCACGTCACCGCCGTCGACGCCTCCCCGGAGATGCTCGCGCTCGCCGCGAGTCGCGTCCCCGACGGCGCCCCGGTGAGGTTCGTCGAGGCCGACCTGTTCGCCTGGGAACCCGACCGCCGCTACGACGTCGTCTTCATGGGGTGCTGGCTCTCGCACGTGCCGGCCGGCCGGTTCCGCTCCTTCTGGTCCCTGGTGGCCGCGGCCCTCGCGCCGCGGGGCCGGGTGTTCTTCGTCGACGACCGCCACCGGAACCCGGAGGAGCTCGTCGAGGGCCCGGCCTCCTCCACGATCCAGCGGCGCACCCCCGACGGGACGGCCTACCGGATCGTCAAGATTCCGTATGAGCCGGCGGAGCTGGAGAGGCGGCTTCGCGAGCTCGGCTGGGACATCACGGTGACGCCGACGGCCGGCCCGCTCTTCTGGGGTGCCGGAACCCGGGCCGGGGAGTGCCGCTAGCGCTCCACCAGCCCGGTGATCAGTGCCCGCAGGGCGGCCTCCAGGTCGCCGCAGCGCTCCCCCACGCCGACGAAGCCCACCTCGGCCAGCACCCGGCCCAGAGCGGGAAGCCGTTCGCGGTCCGCGGATTCGATGACGGTGCGGCGCTGGCTCGGCTCGCGGGGCGGGCTGACGGGATGTTCGGAGAGCAGTTCGCCGAGGACCAGGTGCCAGCAGGCACGGAACGCGGTCAGCGCCCGCTCGGGCGGCAGTCCGGCGGCCATCAGGTCGGCGAGGCAGGCGTCGTTGAACGCCAGCGCGTTGCGGGCGACCAGCTCGCCCCGGATCAGGATGTGCAGCACCCAGGCGTGGCCGGCCATGTAGTCATGGGCGCCGAGCAGCCGGCGCAGCAGCCGCTCCCGCGGGCCCGCGCCCGGGACGTCGACCGGCAGGCCGTCCGCAATCTGCTCCAGGACGGCGATCAGCAGTGCTTCACGGTCGGTCACGTGCCGGTAGAGCGACGCGGGCGCGGTGCCGAGTTCGGTGGCGACGGCCCGCATGGTGAGCGCGTCGATGCCGTCGCGCTCGATCACCCGGCGCCCGGCGGCGACCACGCCGGCCGTGGTCAGCCCGGGGCGCGGCCGCTTGCGGCCGTACTTGCCGCGCTCGCCGTCCGGCCGCTCGGTGCTGTCCACCTCGTCCGTCTGGGGTTCGCCGACGCCCGGTCGGCCGCTCCGCTCTGACACCCCGCCATCCTGCCATGCCTGCGCCAACCCGCCTCCGGCCTGGGCGCTTGCACCGCCCGGCAAGTAAGGCTTACCTTACGCGAACAACGTTCGCATCGGAGGTCGCCATGCCCGGAACCGCCCCGTCCCGCACCACCGCCGCCCCGCCCACGTCGAGGACACCCCGCTCCGCCGCGGCCGCCCGCCCCGGCCTGGTCCTGGCCACCGTCTCGGTCTGCCAGCTGATGGTCACGCTCGACGCCAGCATCGTGAACATCGCGCTCCCCGCGATGGGCGAGGCCATCGGCTTCGCGGACGGCGCGCTGCCGTGGGTGGTCAACGCCTACGCGCTCGCCTTCGGCGGGCTGCTGCTGCTCGGCGGCCGGATCGCCGACCTCGTCGGACACCGCCGCGCGGTGCTCTGCGGCCTGGCGCTGTTCGGCCTCGCCTCCGTGCTCGGCGGGTTCGCGCAGACCCCCGCGCAACTGCTCGCGGCCCGGGCCGGCCAGGGTGTGGCGGCCGCCGTGCTGGCCCCGATCGGGCTGACGCTGATCATGGTGACCTTCGCCGACGGGGCCGCCAGGGCCCGGGCGCTCGGCATCTGGTCGATGGTGACGGCGGGCGGCAGCGCCTTGGGCGTGCTGCTCGGCGGTGTGCTGACCGACCTGCTCGACTGGCGCTGGGTGTTCTTCGTCAACGCGCCGATCGTGCTCCTCGGCCTCGCCCTGGCGGTCCGTTCGGTGCCCGCCGTCCGCCCGCCGCGCACCGGCCGCCCGGACGCGCTCGGCGCGGTGCTCGGCACCGGGGCGACGACCGTCCTGGTCTACGGCCTCATGGAGACCGACCACCACCCGTGGGGTTCGGCCCGCACCCTCGGGACGCTCGCCGCCGCCGTCCTGCTCGGGCTGCTCTTCCTGCTCTGGGAGGCCCGGTACGCGCGGGCGCCGATCGTCCGCCCGGGCGTGCTGCGGGCCCGGACCGCCTGGGTGTCGAGCCTGCTGGTGACCCTGCTCGGCGCGGGCATGCTGGTGGGTTTCTACTTCAGCTCGCTGTTCCTGCAGAACGTCCTGGGCTACGGGCCGCTGGCGGCCGGCGCCGCGTTCCTGCCGTTCTGCGCCGGGACGGCGGCGGGCAGCATGGTCGCGGGCCGGCTCACCGCCCGCTTCGGCGGCCGGGCCACCCTCACCGGCGCGCTGCTGCTCTCGGCGCTGGGGATGCTCTGGTTCGGCGCGCTCGGCCTGGACTCCGACTATCTGACCGGCTTCGCCGGACCGTCCCTCGTGACCAGCGTGGGCGTCGGCGTCTGCATGGTCGCCAACACCGCGATGGGCACCTCCGGCGTCGACCCGCGCGAGGCCGGGCTGGTCAGCGGGCTGCTCAACGCCGGGCGCCAGTGCGGCGGCAGCATCGGACTCGCCGTGCTGTCGACCGTCGCGGTGGCCGCCACCCGCCGGGCCGCCACGGACGGCGACACCGCGCGGGCCGCCCTCGCCGCCGGCTACGACCGCGCGTTCGTGGTCACCGCCGCGGTGCTCGGGGCGGCCACCCTGCTCGCGCTGCTGCTCGTCCCGCCCCGCCGCGCCGCGGACCGGACCGCCCGCTGAGCGGGTTCAGTAGATCAGGTACCCCGGCCGGTGCCCCTCGTCCTCGATCTCCCCGTCGGCCTGCGCCTTCAGCTTGCGGGACAGCGCCTCCAGCGCGCGGGAGGCCGCGACCTCCTCGCCGATCCTGGCGAGCGGGCGGTCGTCCACGCTCCTGGTCGACTCCCCGTGCGCGGTGAGGCCCGGTGCCCGGGCGCCGGTCAGCCTCGCCTGGCATCCGGTGTGGACGCCGTCCTCCTCGAAGCTCAGCTCCACATCCCACTGGTTGTGCATGCCACACCTCCTGGCACCGGTCCCCCGTCGCGCCTGTTCGGGCCGGTGCGGGCGGTGCTCCCGTGACGGCCGCTCCCACCAGCGTGCGCCCCCCGGCACGGCGGCGGCAACCGGGCACCGGGCCGCGACCCGCCGGGCGGCGCGGCTCCACGGGTCGGCGCCGCACCCCGGCGGTAGGCTGGCCCCAACGCGCCGATGCCGCGGGACACCCCGCTCCGGATCACCGGGCCGCGCGGGCGGATCCGCCCGAGGAGCCGCCCCGGAGCCCGGCGGCGGTGCGGTGCGGTGCGGTCAACAACCCTCGGGTGGTCCCTCCGTGGCGGTTTTCGTCCTGGCCCTGAGCGCCGCCTGCTTCCTGGGCCTCGGATTCGTCCTCCAGCAGCACGCGGCGCAGCAGGCCCCGCGTTCCGACCTGCTGCACTGGCGCCTGCTGCTGGACCTGCTGCGGATGCCGGGGTGGCTGCTCGGCACCGGCTTCATGATCACCGGGCTGATCCTCTCCGCGCTCGCCCTCAACCAGGGCGAGGTCTCGCTCGTCGAACCGCTGCTCGCCACCAACCTCATCTTCGCGATGGCGCTCGCCCGGGTGCTCACCCGCCAGACCCTCGGGCGCTCCGGCTGGGCCGGGGTGCTGCTGCTGGCGCTCGGCGTGACGGCGTTCATCGTGGCCGGCCGACCCACCGGCGGCGGACCGCCGGCGAGCGAGCTGCGGCACTGGCTGGTGGTCGGCACGGTGGTCGGGCTGACGCTGCTGCTGATCTCCACGGCCCGCCGGCTGCCGCTGTTCGAGGAGGCGACGGTGCTCGCCCTGGCCGCCGGTCTGCTCTACGGGCTCCAGGACGCGCTCACCCGCACCACCACCCAGCGGCTGGACCAGCAGGGGCTGGAGGCGGTGCTGCGCAGCTGGCAGCCGTACGCGGTGGTGGCGGCGGGGGTGGTCGGGCTGCTGCTGGTGCAGAGCGCCTTCGAGGCCGCGCCGCTGCGGATGTCGCTGCCCGCGCTGACGGCCGCCCAGCCGATCACCGGGATCGCCTGCGCGGTGGGCTTCCTCGGCGACCGGCTCCGGGTCACCCCCGGCGCCCTGGCCTGGCAGGCGGCCGGGCTGGTGGCCATCGTGATCGGCGTGGTGGTGATCGGCCGCCACCCGGCCCTGCCCGGGACCGTCGGCGACATCCTGGAGTCCGTGGGCGAGGTCCCGGACGGCTCGGCGGCGGACGAACCCGCGGACGAAGCGGCCGACGACCCGGCGGACGACCCGCCCACCGAGCACGACTGACCGGCCGCGGGAGACCCCATGTGCTGGAGTGCCCGGGCGGACCTCGTCGTCGGCGGGGCGGTGACGGCCGTCGGCGTGCTCTGCCTGGTCCGCGTCCACCGGGCGGGCCGGCCGGAACGCCTGCCGCTCGCCGCACTCCCGCTCGTGCTCGGCGCGCACCAGCTGATCGAGGCCGCCGTCTGGCTCGGCGCGGACGGCGCCCTGCCCGCCGCCCCGGCCGCCTGGGCCCGCACGGCCTGGGCGGTGATCGCCCTGCCCCTGCTCCCCGTGCTGGTGCCGGTCGGCGTACGCCGCGCGGCCGTCGACGCCGGCCGGTCCCGGCAGCGGCTGCTCACGGCGCTGGTCCTCCTCGGCCTGCTGGTCGCCGTGCCGCTGGCACGCGCCGTCGCCACCCGCCCGGTCGGCGCCACCGCCCACGCCCACACCCTCGACTACCGCATCGGCATCCCGTACCCCGTCCTCCTCCTGGCCGGTTACCTCCTCGCCACCGTCGGCGCACTGCTCGTCAGCGGCGACCGCCGGCTCCGCCGCCTCGGCCTGCTCACCGGCACCGGCGCCCTGCTCTGCGCCCTCCTCTGGCGCCTCGCCTTCGTCTCCACCTGGTGCGCCCTCGCCGCCCTCGCCTCCGTCCTCCTCCTCCGCTGGACGTCCCTCCCTCGCGCCGCACCCCCCTGAGAATCGATGCCGCCGGCCCCGGCCGACCTCACGGCACGCCCCCGACGCCCGAACCCCGGGGAGAGCCGGTGCGCGACCGTCTCGCCGAGGTCTTCGCCCTGCTCGGCCCCGGTCATCACCGCTTCGCCGGCCCCACCGCCTGGGCCGAGCTGGAAGCCGAGATCGGCACCGACGTCCCCGAGGACTGCAAGGCGATCGTCGACGCCTGCGCCCCGATGCAGATCAACGGGGGCGAGGACATGGTCGGCCCGAACAGCTCCGCCTTCCACCCCGGCCCGGTGCTGCTCGAACCGCTGCCGGTGTCACCCGATGACCGTCCCGCGCCGATGTACGGCCCGGAGCGCGGCATGTGACCGGCACAAGCGCTTCGGCCTGACGACGAACGCCCGCTGAAACGCTCCCGGCAGGCGTGGGCCGCCTCCGTCACTCCGCCGTCACCGGCGCCGGGGCGGGCGGGGCCGACGGCACGGGGGCCTTCTCTTCCGGTCCGCTGCTCGCGTCGGCGGCCGCCGCCGGGGCGTGGCCGCGCTTGCGGTCCATCTCCCGCCACTCCGGTCGCAGGCCCGACAGGGTGGTGGCGACCAGGTACAGACCGCCGCACGCGAGCAGCACCGGTATCAGCCCCGACATCGTCACCGCGGCGCCGGCGAGCAGGCCGCCCAACGGGATCCCGGCCCAGGCGAGCGAATCGCCCAGGGCGTTGACCCGCCCCAGCAGATGGCGCGGCACCCGCTCGAACAGGACGGCGCCGAGGATCGGGTTGATGAACCCGGCCCCGAAGCCGCTCAGCACGAACACCACGACCACCACGCTCATCGGCACGTCCAGCGCCAGGACGACGAACCTCGGGGCCCCGCAGAGCAGGAAGCCCGCGAAGAACACCGTCCGCCGCGGAAGCCGGTGGGCGACGGCCGCCGCGATCAGGCTGCCGACCACCGCCGCGACCCCCCAGACCGTCCCGGTCAGACCGATCGCGGCCGGTCCGCCACCCGACTCCCGGGCCCAGACCGGGACCAGCACGGTCAGGAACGCGGCATCCAGGAGATTGGTCACCGCGATCATCACGATGATCGTCAGCAGCAGGGGTTCGCCCCGCAGGAAGGCGAAGCCCTCCCGGAACAGCTGCCAGTAACCGGCCGGCCGCTCCTCCCCGGCGGCGGACGGGGGCAGGGCGGCGGCACGGCCCGTCCCGCCCGGCAGCGCGACGGCGATGACCACCGAGCCGAGCGCGAAGGCGATCGCGTTGGCCGTCAGGCCGGCCATCGGGCCGAGCAGGGCGACCAGCCCTCCGCCGACCGCCGGGCCGATCGTGGTGGCCAGCCGCTCGGTCACACCGGACAGGCCGGTGGCCCGCTCCAGCGGGATCCGGCCCCGCTCGGCCGCCTCGGGAACCATGACCTCCTTGGCGAGGTCCCCCGGGCCACGGGCGGCGCCGATCACCGCGACCATGACCACCAGCAGCCAGAACGGCAGCAGGCCCAGGCCGTGCAGCAGCGGCACCAGACCGGCGGCGACGGCGCTCACCGCGTCCGTGCTCCAGGAGACGACCCGCGGCCCGATCCGGTCGATCACCGGGCCGGCCAAGGCCTTGACCAGCACATAGGGCGCCAGTTCGGCGAACGCCACCACACCGGTCATGGTGGCGCTGCCGGTGGTGGCGAGCACGAACCACGGCAGGGCGATCGCCGACACCCGGGTCCCGGTCAGCGAGATGGCCATCGCGGTCAGCACGCCCACCATCGGCCGCAGGTTGCGCGGCGCGGCCGTCGTGGCCGGCGTCGAGGAGGGGGCCGGGGCCGGCGTGGTCATGACCGTCCCCCGGGTTCCCCGGCGTCCGCGTCGACCTGCGGATCGGGCAGCACATGGACGACCACGGCCACCCGGTCCGTGCCCTCCGGCACCGGCGCTCCCGGCTCGATCCGGCGGTAGCGGGCGATCACTGCCGCCAGCTCCGCGGCCAGGGACCGGGCCTCCTCCGGGGTGAGCTGGAGCACCATGTCGCTGAGGTCCATCGAGTGCCGCCACTCGACCGGCATGGTCTCGAGCGAGTTGAGCGCCGTCTGCGCGATCAGGGCGTGCGACGCCAGGATCGAGCGCAGATAGCCCATCGCCGCCTCCGGCTCCTGCTCCGCGAGGTCGGTGTCCGTCCACACCGTCACCTGGTGGACCGCCTTCCACCAGCGATCCCGGGCATTGCCCCGCTCGGTGTCCTCGGCGACGAATCCCGCGGCCGCCAGCTGGCGGAGGTGGTAGCTGGTCGCGCCGGAGTTCAGCCCCAGCTGCTCGGCCAGCCTGGTGGCGGTGGACGGGCCGTTCTTGCGGAGCAGCCCGACCAGCTGCACCCGCACGGGGTGGGCCAGGGCCCGCAGGCCCTTGGCATCGATCACGACATCGGTCTGCGGGTCCGGACTGTGCGGCCAGCGGCGGTCATCGGTCATGGCAGCACCATAGAACCGCAAAGGAGCCTTCGCAAAGGTTTTTTGCGAAGAGATCTTTGCGGATTCGAACGGGGTGGTGGACCGCGCCGCGGCGGCGGGCCGGAGAGGCCCGCGCCGGCCGTCCTCAGACCCGCGCGACGGTCAGCACCACGACCACCGTGAGCCCGCCGCCGGGCGTCTGCTCCACCTCCAGCCGGCCCCCGGCCGCCCTGACCAGACCCGACAACGACGGCCCGGCCCCGTCCGGCCCGGCGGCATCGGGCCCCGCGCCGTAGGCCCCGCCGAACAGCCACCGCCGGGCGTCCGGCGGTTCCGAGGCGCCCCGGTCGACCACCCGCAGCTCCACCCGGGCCGGCTCCTCCGCCCAGGGATCCGGCCCGCCGAAGACGTTCGCGAACCCCGCGTCGCCCCGATCGCCCGAGCCGCCCCCGCCACCGGGCCGGCCGACCGGCCCCGGCAGCGGGTCGGCCCGGACCAGCACCCGGGTGCCCGGCGGATTGCGGCGGATCGCATGGTCCACCAGCCCCGCCAGCGCCGCCTCCAGCCGCACCGAGTCCGCGACCACCACCGGCAGCCCCGGCGGCACCCGCACGGTCACCTCCGAGGCCCGGCCACCGCCCCGCAGCACCCGTCCCACCAGCTCGGCCGGCTGCACGTGCCGCGCGTCCGGCACACAGCCGCCGGCCCGGTCCGTCCAGCGCAACCGCTCCAGCTCAGGCCGTGACAACAGCTGCGGCCCCGCCATGCCGCCGGGCCCGGGGCGCCCCGGGCCACCGGCGCCCGCCGTCCCGACCACGCCGCCGAGCACCACCGCGCGCCCGCGCGCTTCCGGCCGCCCGCCCCCGCCGACGCCCTTGAGCAGCCGCGCGCCCGCCAGCGCCCCGGACCGCCCGAGCGGGCCGAGCCCACCCAGCGCCCGGGCACCCGACGCGACGTAGCCCCAGAGCTTCCCGCCTGCCATCGCCTCGCCCCTCGTCCCGCGCGGACCGGACCCGCCGCCTCCACGACGGCCCGGTGCGGGCCGCTACCCCGGCCCTGCGCCAAGCCTGCGCCCCCGCCGCTCGGGTGACAATCCGGCCCTCGGGCCCCGGAAGGCACTGCCACCCCTCCGACCAGCGGGGCCGCCACCCGCCGACCGGCGGGAGCACCACACCGGCGCGCACCCTCCACCGTGCGCCCCCACCCCCCACCGCCCGCCCCGCAAGCCCCCGG
The DNA here is from genome assembly GCF_040302725.1 of Kitasatospora sp. NPDC097605. NCBI lineage: Bacteria > Bacillati > Actinomycetota > Actinomycetes > Kitasatosporales > Streptomycetaceae > Kitasatospora > Kitasatospora sp. NPDC097605. Next base: position 59,466 of record NZ_JBEOSF010000018.1, read on the forward strand.
CGACCGCGGCACCGCAGCGCGACACTCGCGGCTCAGTGGACGCCGCCACCGCACCACGGCCGGAGGCCCGGCCTGGCCGGCGCAGGCCCACCACGCGTCCAGCGGACGGCCCGCCGCACTCACGGCCCCGGCCGGGACCACCACCACAACCCCCACAACACCAGGGGGCCTACGACGGGCACCCGGGCCCGGCGCTCCTCCAGCGACCGCGAAGCCGACGGCCCAGCCCCATCGGCACGCTTCCCACCACGGCAACAGGCGCTCCCGCAGACCGAGGAAACGCCGACCGGTGGCCCGCGGCGGGCGGCGGTCCAGCCCGACAGCCGCACCCCCACCAGCACCTCGGGGCCGGCGGACCGCCCCGGCCGACGCGCCACCCGAGGCACCGCCGGTTCCCCCGCCTTCCGCCGGCCGCACGCTCAGCTGCCGCCGTACCGACGGGCATCGCACCGGCAGGCGCCGCGCCGGCGGACCGCCCCGATGCCGCCACGCGGCCCCCGCACGAGCGGCGCCGGTCCGGGCGCCGTACCTAGACTGACCCCATGGCCCGGCTCAACGACAAGGTCAGGGAGCTGCTCCAGGAGTACGCCGACCTGATCTCGATCACCGGTGGCGATGCCTTCCGCGCCCGCGCCTACGAGAAGGCCGCGCGGGCGGTCGGCGGTCATCCCGACGACATCGACGGCATGGACGTCAAAGGACTCCAGCAGATCCCGGGCGTCGGCAAGTCCACCGCCGAGAAGATCGCCGAGTACCTCGCCGACGGGCGGATCGAGGCATTGGAGGCCCTCCGCGCCAAGATCCCGGCCGGGGTCCGCGCGATGATGTCCATCCCCGGCGTCGGCCCGAAACGCGCCCTCGCCCTCTACCGCGACCTCGGCATCTCCTCCGTCGACGAGCTCGCCGAGGCGATCCGGGCCGACCGGCTGAGCGAGGTGCCCGGACTCGGCGAGCGCAGCGGCGAGAAGATCCTGCACGGCATCGAGCTGATGCGGCAGTCCGGCGGCCGGACCCTGCTGGACGCCGCCACCGCGCTGGCCGACCAGCTGGTCGCGGCGCTGCGGGAGGTGCCGGGCTGCACCCGCTGCGCGTACGCGGGGTCGCTGCGCCGGATGCGCGAGACGGTCGGCGACATCGACGTGCTGGCCACCGCCGAGGACTCCGCGCCGCTGATGACCGCGCTCACCGAACTGCCCTACGTGGCCGAGGTGATCGGCACCGGGCCGACCAAGACCTCGGTGCGCACCACGGACGGCGTCCAGGTGGACCTGCGGGTGGTCCCCGAGGAGGACTGGGGCGCGGCGCTGGTGTACTTCACCGGCTCGAAGGCGCACAACATCAAGCTCCGCACGAGGGCAGTCCGGGCCGGACTGAAGCTCTCCGAGTACGGGCTGTTCGAGGCCGAGAGCGGCGCGAAGATCGTCTCGGCCGGCGAGGACGAGGTGTACGCGGCGCTGGGCCTGCCGTGGATCGCCCCGCCGCTGCGCGAGGACCGCGGCGAGATCGAGGCCGCGCTGGACGGAGAGCTGCCGGAGCTGGTGACCGAGGACGACCTCCGCGGCGACCTGCACACCCACACCGATCTCACCGACGGGCTGGCCACCCTGGAGGAGATGATCGACACCGCGGCCGCCCGCGGCTACTCCTACTTCGCGGTCACCGACCACGCCCCCGACCTGGTGATGCAGCGGATGACCGACGAGAAGATGCTCGCCCAGCGGGAGCGCCTCGGCGAACTGGCCGGACGCCACCGGCGGATGCGGCTGCTGCACGGCACCGAGCTGAACATCGGACCGGACGGCTCCGTGGACTGGCCGGCCGAGTTCCTGGCCGGGTTCGACGTCTGCGTGGCGTCCGTCCACTCGCACTTCGGGGCGGACCGGGACACCCAGACCCGCCGGCTGGTCCGGGCCTGCGAGAACCCGCACGTCCACATCATCGGGCACCTCACCACCCGGCGGATCGGCCGGCGCGGGCCGATCGACGTCGACCTGGACGCCGTCTTCGCGGCCGCCGCCCGGACCGGCACCGCCATCGAGATCAACAGCTCGCCGCAGCGCCTCGACCTGCGGGACGAGGACGTGCTCCGGGCCAAGCGCCACGGCGTGAAGTTCTCGGTCGACAGCGACGCGCACGCCACCCCGCACCTGGCCTACCCCCGCTACGGGATCGGCACCGCACAGCGCGCCTGGCTGACCACCGAGGACGTGATCAACACCTGGACGTGGCAACGCCTGAAGCACTTCCTGCGCAAGGACGCGCTGCGCGGCTGAGCCGCCGCCGCATCGGTGTCCGACAGGGGAAATTCAGGGTGATTTTTCCCTGAAACCCCTGGTGCATCCGCCGTCCCGGGCGCATCATGGTGGTGGACCTGCGGGGTCAGAGGAAGTTCGACCGCAGGAGGCAGTGGCGACAGATCGAGACGGATCAGGGTCTGCCGCTGGTACCTCGGTCGACGATCGAACCATAGGCCGGAGGACGTCACGTCCGGAGGCCACCTCCACCTCGCAGGTTCCGCACGTTCCGAACACCCACCGTCACCGCGCGGACGGCACCGCGTACCCCATCTCCCAGGCGTGCACGGCGATCCCGACCCGGTTCTGCACCCCGAGCTTGCGCTGGATGCTCGCCACATGGGTCTTCACCGTGCCCGGGGAGATGAACAGTTCGGCGGCGATGTCCGCGTTGGTCCGCCCGGCCGCGACCTGACCGGCGATCTCCACCTCGCGCTCGGTCAACGGCGCCGCCGGGGCCGACCGGCGGTCCACCCGCCGGGGTGCGGTCACGTGCTGCAGCAGCCGCACCGTGACCGACGGGCTGATCAGGCTCTCCCCGCCCGCCGCCGCCCGGACCGCCTCGGCCAGCAGCGCCGGACCGGACCGCTTCAGCAGGAACCCGGAGGCCCCGTGCCGCAGCGCGGGGTAGACGTACTCGTCGAGGTCGAAGGTGGTCAGCACGACCACCCGCACCGGCGTCACCGCCCCCGGAGCGGCCAGCCGCCTGGTCAGCTCCAGACCGTCCATCCGGGGCATCCGGATGTCCACCAGCGCGACGTCGGGGCGCAGCTCCGCCGCGAGTTCGAGCGCGGCGAGGCCGTCGGCCGCCTCGCCGACCACGGTGATGTCGGGCTGGGCGTCCAGGATCCGCCGCACGCTCCGGCGCACGGCCTCCTGGTCGTCGGCGATCAGCGTGCGGATGGGCTCCGGGTTCGGACTCGTCACGCACGGCAGTGTCGCACGACCCCCCGGGCGGGCCGGACTCAGCCGGCTCCGGCGCCCTTGAGGTCGGTCGTCCGGCCGTCGCGCAACACGGCGACGTGCGGGGGGACTTCGACGCGGAACCGGGCGTCGCAGTTGGCCAGGCCGGAGCAACTCGCCTCCAGGGCGAGGGTGTCCCCCTCCAGGACCCAGCTCGTCCGTTCCTCGGCGATCCCGTCCGCCTTGAACCAGCGGGTCACCTTGACGTCCTGACGGTCCGCCGCGACCAGGTCGGTCGGGACGTGGTACCGCGACACGACGTTCAAGGTGCTGCCGCTGTAGTCGAAGACCGTCGACTCGGGCGTGGCGTCCTCGGCCTTGGCGCAGCCGGCGAGGGCGGCCAGCAGGACGGCCACCGCGACGGCCACGCCCGCGGCGGACCGCCCCCGCCCCCGCCCCCGCAGACGGCCGGGTACAGCGGATACGGCGGATACGGCAGGTACGGCGGCCATGGCGGCTCCCCCTTCGACGGGCGTGTCGGTCACAGCCACGAGCATCGCCGCCGGCCGCCCCGCCGCCATCTGCCGATCGGCAGATCTTCGGCGGGCGATGCCGCCCCCTACCGGACGGGCAGCTCGAACCCCGTCCGCCACCCCGCCGGGCGCAGCGGCCCCGACTCCAGCGTTCCGCCGTACGCGGCGAGCCGTTCGGCGAGCGCGACCAGCCCGGTGCCGCCGCTGCCCGGACGGCGCCGCAGCAGGCCGCGGACGCCGGATCCGCCGCCTCCGTCGTCGCTGACCGACACGATCACCGCGGCCGCCCCTGCGCCACCCGACCGGACCTCCACCCGCACCACCGCCTCGCCCGCACCGGGCGCGTGCCGCCGCACATTGGTGAGCGCCTCCAGCACCGCCGCGTAGGCGGCGGCCTCGGCCTCCCCGGAGAGCAGGCCGACGGCCTCCGGCGCCGCCTCCAACCGGGCCCGGGTCGGCCCGGTCCGGCCGAACCGGCCCACCAGCTCCGGCAGATCCGCCAGCCCGTACACCCGGGTGGCACCGGTCGCACCCGCCGGAGGGGGCGCACCGTCCCCGTCCTCACGCGGCTCCCGCAGGGCGCCGACCATCGCGTCCATCGAGTCCAGCGCGCGCAACCCGGCCTCCTCCAGCCGGCGCAGCAGCGCGGCCGTCTCCTCCGGTTCCCGGCCCGGCAGTTGCCCGGCCTGCGCCTCCAGCACGATGCCGGTGATCTCGTGCGCCACGAAGTCGTGCAGCCCGCGTGCCACCTCCAGCCGCTGCTCGCGCCGGGCCCGGGCGATCGCCCGCTCGCGCCGCGTGTCCAGCACCCACAGGTAGAGGCTCGCGCCGAGCACCACCGCCAGCGGCAGCAGCGACGCCAGCACGGCGACCACCGAACCGGCCCCACCCCCGTCCGGGGTCCGGAGGGTGAAGCGCAGCGGCACGGCCAGCGCCGCCACCGCGGTCAGCGCGCCGGCCGGACCGGCCCAGCGGCCCCGGGAGCGCCTGGTCACCCGCCCCGCCAGCACCAGCAGCGCCGCCCACTCGAACGGCAGCCAGAACGCGGGCAGCCGGTAGGGGCCCGAGTAGACGGCGTCGAGCAGCAGCGAGAGCGCGGCCACGCCGGCGGCCGCCCCTTCGAGCGTCAGCCGCCGCCACGGCCAGGGCACCGCGGCCAGCAGGATCGCCAGGGCGGCCAGGGACGCCAGGAGCAGCGCGGCCGCGTGCTGCCCCGGGTGCGCCAGCACGACGGGCAGCAGGACGACCAGCGCCGCCACCGCCCCCACCGGCCGACGGAGCCGCGCGCCGGCGGCGGAGGAGCCGCCGGGCGCGGCAGAGGACACGGGGCCGGCCCCGGACTCGACAGGCATGCCCCGAGCCTAAGGTCCGGGCGGCCACCGCCCTCCCGGCCCCTGCCTCGCGACGACGCCCCGCCGCCGGGAACGCCCGCACGGTACCGTTCCTCCGGACCGGCACCGGCGAGCCCGCCGCCCCGGCACGGCACCGCACCGCACCGCACAGCACGGAGACGGAACCGGAGGACCCCCGATGAGCGACGCGCCGCCGCCCGACTACGGCCGGCTCGCCGCCGTCGGCCCGTACTTCGCCCTGGACGCCGCCGCGCCCGGACAGGATCCGCCGCCGGACTTCCGGCCGCTGCGCGAGCTCTACGCCCCGGGCCCGGACGGGCCGTTGGCGCACCGGGTGCGCGAGGTGGGCCGGCGGCTGGGCGCCGCCGAGCCCCGGGTCGCGGCGTCCGTCCTGCACCTCGGCCTGGCCGCCCGGTTCTGTTCGGTCGGCCTCGGCGCGGCCGCCCTGCTCGGCGAGGTGCCCGACCTGGGCCCCGACCGGGCGTGGGTCCGGGTCCCCGGGCAGGGGCCGATCGACCTCTGGCTGCCGTACCGGCCCGCGCCGGCCGACCGGGCCCCGCTCGCCGAGCGCTTCCGACGGGCCGTCGTCGAGGGGTGGTTGGCGGACCTGGCGGCGGCGGTCCGGTCCGTGGTCCCGCTCGCCGACGGGCTGCTGCGGGGCAACGCCGCCTCCGCCCTGGCGGGCGCGCTTCGCGTGCTGGAGGCCCACCCCGCAGCGGGCGCGGCCCGCACGCTCGTCGCCGAGGTGCTCGGCCGCCCGCCGCTCGCCGGGACCGGCACGCTCACCGGGACGCCGGCCGGGACCGCGTTCCGGCGCACCAGTTGCTGCCTCTACTACCGGGTCGGCCCGCGGGCGGGTGTCTGCGGCGACTGCTGCTTCACCCGCCCACCGCAAAGCCGCTGAGCCGGCCCCACCGGGCACCGCCGGACGGACCGCGTCACCGCTCCAGCGTCGCCGCCAGCAGGTTCGGGTCGGTCAGGGTGAAGAAGGCGGCACTCGGCACGTACACGGTGTCGCCGCGGACCCCGACCGTCGTGGGGTTGGAGAGGCCGTCGGCCGCGTCGAGGACGGTGTGGCGGGCGCCGTCCGGAGTCAGGTACACGACCTCGCTGGAGGGGTTGAGCGCCGCGAGCAGGTCGTCGCCGGCGCCGACGAAGGCGAAGTCGTCCAGCCCGGGGAGGCCCTCGGCGCGGACCTCCAGGGGGCCGGCGGCGCCGTCCGGGCCGATCGGGATGCGCAGCACGGATCCGGTCTCGGTGTTGCCCACCCACACGGCGCCCCGGTGCACCTTGAGTCCGTTGGCGCCGAAGGCACTGACGGGCTTGAGCGCCGCGTCGTCCGACCAGACGACCGGGGCGCCGCCGTCCAGCGGGACGGCCCGGACCAGGCCGAGCACCGAGTCGGCGGAGTACAGCACGCCCGCGTGCTCGTCCAGCGCGAGGCCGTTGGGCAGGCTCTCCGGGGGGAACGCGGCGATCCGCTCGGGCTCGCCGCCGGGGCAGAGCCGCCAGAGGCCGGTGAGGTCCGCGGTGCCGGTGGCGTAGGCGAAGTACAGCGTGCCGTCGTGGGCCCGGGCCAGGCCGGAGACGACGGCCCGGCCGATCACGGGGGTCGCCGGGTGCTCGGGCGCGGGCATGGTGGCCAGCACGGTGAGCCGGCCGTCCGGGGCGACCCGGCCGACCTGGCGGGCGTTGGAGAAGGTGAGGTCCACCGCGCCGCCGGGTTCCACCGCGATGTTCTCGGGCTGGAGGCCCTGGGCGATGTCGAAGTGGGCGACGATCCGGGGGTCGGAGAGCGGCGGGGCCACCGCCACGGCGGGCGTGGCGGCGAGCAGCGCCAGCGCGAGGGCGGCGGCCGGCGCCGCGGACTGCAGGGCGGCGCGGGCCGGCCGGGCGGGGCGGCGGAAGAGTCGGGGCACGGCGGTACTCCTCGGGGGCGGCGGACGGGGCCGGACGGCGGACGGGGCCGGACGACGGCCCCCGTCAGCAGAGCACGCCGCGCACGGCCGCCCCGGCGGCGTCGGGCCGTGCCGCCGCGAGGATCCCCCGGTCGGCCGCTCCGCCGCCCGGGGGCACCCGTCGCGCGCCCCCTACGGCGCTACCCCAGCTCGAACACGCCGTACGAGAACCCGTCCGCCCGCAACTCGCCCCCCGCGCCGATTCGCACGCCCTGGACGTCCAGCGGCCGCGCCCGGCCGGCCCCGCCGGCTCCCGCCGCCCCGCCCGCCCCGCCGAACGCCGCGCCGAACGCCACCTCCGCCGGGACGACCGCCGGCTCCCGCCGCGGGTTGACCGCCACCAGGTAGCGCCCGGCCCGGGTGTACACCAGCGGGTACCCGTCGTGCCGCACCTCCACCGAGCCGTGCGCGCCCAGCCCCGGGTGCGCCCGGCGCAGCGCGATCAGCCGCCGCACGGTGTGCAGCAGCGAGGTCGGGTCGGCCCGCTGGGTGGCGACGTCCGGCCGGTGCGGGTCCGGGTCGACCGGCAGGTAGAGCCGCTCGGCGGGGGCCGTGGAGAAGCCGGCGTTCGCGCCGGGGGTCCACTGCATGGGGGTGCGCGAGCCGGCCCGGTTGTACGTCGCGCCGAGCTCGCTGCCCTCGGTGTCCGGCAGGTCCGGCACGAAGCGCATGCCGATCTCGTCGCCGTAGTAGACCGCCGGGAGGGTCGGCCAGGTGAGCAGCAGGGCGAAGGCGGGGGCGAGCTGGTCGGCGGTGCGCGGGCCGGTGGCCAGCCGGGAGAAGTCGTGGTTGGCGGTGGGCAGGGCGATGTGGCCGGCGCCCTCGGTCAGTTCGGCCGCCGCGCGCCAGGCGTCCAGGAACGGCTGCGGCGTGCCGCGCCCCTCGGCCTCGAAGTAGCACGGGCCCTGCTTCCAGTACTCCTTCACCGTCCCGGCGTTGTTGTTCCAGAGCGAGCGCAGCGGCAGGCCGTCGTCGGGGCCGCCGAACTGGAGGAAGAAGTCGGCGTGGAAGCCGGCGGCGACGGCGGCGGCCGGGTCGCCCCATTCGGCGAACAGGGCGGCCTGCGGGTGGTCGCGGTCGAGCCAGTCGCGCAGTTCGGTCCAGAGCTTGCCGGTCTCGACGTAGCCGGGGTCGTCCTTGACCAGCGAGGAGGCCATGTCGACCCGGAAGCCCGCCACGCCGAGGCCGAGCCAGTGCTCCATGATCGAGCGCAGCGCGGCGCGGTTGGCCCGCGGGCCCTCGGCGTCCACCGGCTGGCGCCAGGGCTGGTCCGGGTTCTCGCGGGCGTAGCCGAAGTTGAGCGCCGGCTGGCAGTCGAAGAAGTTCGGCCGGTACCAGCCGGGCCGGCTTCCCGGGGAGGCGACGAAGCCCTCCACCGGTCGCTCGGACCAGATGTAGCGGTGGTCGGACGGGTCCTGCGCCGAGGTCCGGAACCAGGGGTGCTGGTCGGAGGTGTGGCCGGCGACCAGGTCCAGCAGGATCCGGATGCCCCGCCGCCGCCCCGCCTCGACGAGGGCCGCGAGGTCCCCGGCGGTGCCGTAGCGCGGGGCGGGGGTGAAGTAGTCGGCGACGTCGTACCCCGCGTCGCGGAACGGCGAGGCGAAGCACGGGTTCAGCCAGACCGTGTCCACGCCCAGCCAGGCGAGGTGGTCGAGGTGCTCGGTGATGCCCGCGAAGTCGCCGATGCCGTCGCCGTCGGAGTCGGCGAAGGACTGGGGGTAGATCTGGTAGAGCACGGCGTCGGTCAGCCACGAGGGGCCGGGGCGGGTCGAGGTCATGGGTGGGGTCCTCCTGCCGGGTGCCGGGGGGCTACCGATTCTCGTCGAATCCCGGCCGCCCCAACAGCCCGGCCCGGCCACTCCTGGACCTCCGCGCGGTTCCCGGAAGCAGCCCCGGCCCGCGCCGCGCGCCCTTCCGAGCCCCTTCCGCTCCCCCGCGCCCCCTGCCGGCCGCCGTCTCCCACCCGGCGGCCGAGCCCGCCGGCGCACCCGCTACCGGGCCGCGCAGGCCTCCGTGAACGCCCGCGCCCGCCGGGTGATCTCCGCCCAGTCACCGGCCGCGACCACCTCCGGCGCCACCACGTCCGTCCCGGCGCAGACGGCGAGCGCGCCGTGTGCCAGGAACTCCGCGGCGTTGCCGGCGTTGACGCCGCCGGAGGCGACCAGCGGGACGTCCGGGTACGGTCCGCGCAGGTCCTTGAAGTAGCCGGGTCCGAAGGCCCGGGCCGGGAAGATCTTCACGGCGGCGGCGCCGAGGTCCACGGCCTGGGCCACCTCGGTCGCGGTGAGCGCGCCGAGCACCACCGGGACCCGGGCCGCGTGCGCGGCGTCCGCCACCTCGGGCCGCAGGCCGGGGGTGACCAGGAAGGACGCGCCGACGGCGAGCCCGCGCTCGGCCTGCTCGGCGGTGAGCACGGTGCCGACCCCGACGCGGTAGCCGGCCTGCGCGGCCTTGCGCAGATGGGTCGTCACATCGGGCGTGGTGAAGGTGAATTCGGTCCAGGTGATGCCGCCCTCCGCCAGTGCGGCGCAGAGCGCGGCGGCGTCCGGTATCCGCGGGGCGCGGACGACCGCGATCACCGGCTCGGCGGCGAGCGCGGCCCGCGCCGCCGCCACCATGGCCTCGGCCGACGCCTTCCGGTCCACGGAACTCGCCGTCCCGGAACTCACCGACGCAGCGCTCGGATTCACGGCGATCTCAGGGTTCGGATTCACAGGGCTTCCATCCATTCACTCGGATTCACGGAACACTCGACGTCCTGGAGCCCGGGCCTCATCCGGCCTCCGCTCCCCGTTCGGTGCGGCGCAGCGCCCGACCGGGGCGGGCCCCGGTGGTACGACCCCGCTCCACGACGGCGGTGCCGTTCACATAGACGTGCTCGATACCGGCCGCGGGCCGCCTGGGCCGATCGAAGGTGGCGGTGTCCTGGACGCGTTCGGGGTCGAACAGGACCAGGTCGGCGTGGTACCCGGCGGCGATCCGCCCGCGCCGGTGCAGCCGCAGCCGGGCGGCCGGCCGGCCGGTCATCCGGGCGACCGCCTCCTCCAGCGTGAGCACGCCCAACTCCCGGACGTAGCGGGCCAGGTAGCGCGGGAAGGTGCCCCAGGCGCGCGGGTGCGGCCGGGCGCCGACGAGCAGCCCGTCGCTGCCGACGGTGTGCGCGCGGTGGCGCATGATCGCCCGGACGTTCTCCTCGTGGCCGACGTGCTGGAGGATGGTGGTGGCCAGCTCGTCCCGGAGCAGCAGGTCGAGGAAGACCTCGGTGCCGGTGCGGCCCTGCTCGGCGGCGAGTTCGGCGACGGTCCGGCCGACCGCTCCGGCGAGTTCGGGGGCGCCGGCGCCGGAGAGCTGGATGGTGGCCCAGTCGGTGACCACGCCGTGGCAGCCGTCGCTGCCCTTCTCCTCCACCTCGTACCGGATCCGCTCGCGCGCCGCCGGATCGCCGAGCCGGGTCAGGGTGGCCTGCGGACCGCCCTCGGTGGCCCAACTCGGCAGCAGCGCCGCCAGGGTGGTGGATCCGGGCAGATAGGGGTAGCTGTCCAGGGTGAGGTCCACGCCGTCGTCGAGCGCCCGGTCGACCAGCTCCAGCAGCTCGCCGGCCCGGCCCTGGTTGACGCCGAAGTTCATGGTGGCGTGGGTGAGGTGGAGCGGGCAGCCGGAGCGCCGGGCGATCTCGACCATCTCCGCGTACCCCTCCAGCGCGCCCGCGCCGTAGGAGCGCTGGTGCGGTGCGTGGAAGCCGCCGTACCCGGCGACGACCCGGCAGAGCTCGACCAGTTCCCCGGTGCCGGCGTACATCCCCGGGGTGTACGTGAGGCCGCTGGACATGCCGACCGCGCCCTCGGCCAGGCCCTGTGCCAACAGCTCGCGCATCCGGTCGAGTTCGGCCTCGCTCGGGGCCCGGTTCGCCCAGCCCATGACGAGCATCCGCAGGGAGCCGTGCGGCACCAGGTAGCAGGCGTTGACGGCGGGGCCGGTGCGGTCCAGCCGGTCCAGGTAGCCGCCGACGGTCCGCCAGTCCCAGTCGAAGCCGTCCGGGTCGCCGTTCCAGCCGGCGATCTGGCGGCGCAGCGCGGGCAGCGTGGTGTCGTCGACCGGCGCGTAGGACAGGCCGTCCTGGCCGAGGACCTCGCAGGTCACCCCCTGGGTGACCTTGGCCGGGTGCTCGGGTTCGCGCAGCAGGGCGAGGTCGGAGTGGGCGTGCATGTCGATGAAGCCGGGCGTGAGCACCAGCCCGTCGGCGTCCACCGTCCGGGCCGCGCCGCCGCCGGACGCGCGCCCCGCGGCGGCGACCTCGACGATCACCCCGTCGGCGATCCGGACGTCGGCCCGGTACCGCCCGGCGCCGGTCCCGTCCACGACCGTCGCGCCCCGGAACACCGTGCCCCGGACGCCGCTTCTCGCGCCGCTCATCAGAAGAACGTCCTGACCAGCCCGGTGACCTTCGGCTCGGCCGCCGAGGCGTCGTCCAGCACGGGGATCAGGGCCCACTTGTCGAAGGCGGTGCACGGGTGCGAGACCCCGAGCCGCAGCACGGCGCCGACCGGGGCGAGGTCGCCCGCGTCGCGCAGGAAGGCGTGCTGGTCGTTGAGCGCGGTGATCCGTGCCGCCGTGCCGGCCAGCTCCGCCCCGCCCCGCACGGACTGCGGCTCCGGCAGGCCCTCGTCGAACGGCAGGTCGCGCTTGCCGGCGTCCAGCAGGGCCAGCTGCGGCTCCGGCCGGGACACCACCCGGGCCCAGCCGTGCAGCGCGGAGCGCAGGGCGCCGCCGCCCCGCCCGGCCCCGCGGGCGAGCGGCGAGATCCCCCGGTAGAAGCCGTCGTCGTGCGCGAGGTACGCGCCCGAGCGCAGCACCACGAACGCCTCCGGCAGCGCGCCCAGCTCCTCGGCCACCAGGTCGAAGTAGGCGCTGCCGCCGGCCGTCACCAGCGGCGCGGACCCGTCCGGGTACCGGCCGGCGAGCCGCCCGTGCAGCTCGGCCAGCGACCGCAGGTAGCCGCGCACGGCGGCGAGGCCGCCCTCGCTGGCGTCGTGCGCCAGCGCGCCCTCGTAGCCGCCGATGCCGGCCAGCCGCAGGGCCGGCGCGCTCCGGACCGCGTCGGCGATCTCCACCGCCGTGTCGACGGTGCGCGCGCCGGTGCGCCCGCCCGGGCCGCCGAGTTCGACCAGCACCTCGACCGGGCGCTCGGCGCCGGCCGCGCGCAGCGCCCCGTCCATCAGCCGGACGCTCTCGACGGAGTCCACCCAGGAGGCGAAGGCGAAGTCCGGGTCGGCGGACAGCTCGCCCGCCAGCCAGCGCAGGCCCGCCGGGTCGAGCAGGGAGTTCGCGAGCAGCAGCCGCCGCACGCCGAAGGCGCGGGCGACCCGCAACTGCGGCAGGTTGGCGAGGGTGATGCCGTGGCTGCCGGCGGCCAGCTGCGCCTGCCAGAGCGCGGGCGCCATGGTGGTCTTGCCGTGCGGGGCGAGCGCCACGCCGGCGTCGGCGCACCAGCGGGCCATGGTGCGCAGGTTGTGGTCGAGCGCGCCCGCGTCGAGGGTGAGCAGCGGGGTGCCGAGGTCGGCGAGGGTGGGACCGGTGGCCAGGTACTGGCGGACGGTCAGGCCCGCGGCGGCCGGTGGCAGCGCTTTGAACCGCCAGTCGAGCACCTCCTCGGCCAGGGCCGCCACCTTGCCGGTGTCGAGGCCGGGGCCGGTGCCGCTGCTTGCGAAGGTCTGGTCCACCGTCTTCCTCCATCTGCCATGTTGCAACATGCGCAATGAGGGTTGCACATGCTGGCAACACGGTTCTAGCATCGGCGCCGGACGAAGGTCAACGACAGCCGCCCGCCGCACGGCGGGTCAGGCAGGCTCGCCACAGCACCCCCCACCCGGCCGGGCCGCAGCACTCCGAGGAGCCCAGCAGATGCCACGCCAGGACGCCGCCGCGAGCCCGGGCACCCCGCCGCCCGGCCGTCCGGCCGCCGCCCCGTCCGCCCCCGGCCCGGCATCCGCCGTCGAGGTCCCCGCCCCGGCGTCCGCCGTCGACCCCTCCGGACCCGCCCCCGAACCGCAGGGCCCCCCGCTGGCCGTCTGCGTGGGCGAGTCGATGGCCGTCCTCCTCCCGGACCGGCCCGGTCCGCTGGAGTCCGTGGACAGCTTCCGCCTCTCGGTCGGCGGCGCCGAGTCCAACGTGGCCGGCGCCCTGACCGCCCTGGGCGTGCCGAGCGCCTGGATCAGCCGGGTCGGCGACGACGGATTCGGCCGCCGCCTGCTCGGCGAACTGACCGCCCGCGGGGTGGACGTCTCCGCGGTCGCCGTCGACCCGCACCGCCCGACCGGGCTCTACCTCAAGGAGGTCGGCGGCACCACCGGCGACCGCCACGACCTCGGCCCGGGCCGCAGCCGGCTGCACTACCACCGTCGCGGCTCGGCCGCCGCCGCCCTCTCCCCGGCCCTGCTGGCCGACCCGGCCGCCGCCCGGCTGCTGGCCGGCGCCCGGCTGCTGCACCTGTCCGGCATCACCGCCGCCCTCTCCGACGACTGCCTCGCCCTGCTCCGCGCCCTGCTCGCCGAGCGCCGCCCCGGCCGGCTGGTCAGCTTCGACCTCAACTGGCGCCCCGCGCTCTGGCGCGAGCGCGACCCCTCGGTGCTGCCGCCGCTGCTGGACGCCGCCGACCTGCTGCTGCTCGGCGCCGACGAGGCCGAGACCGCCTTCGGCACCGGCGACCCGCGGGCGCTGCGCCGCCGCTTCCCCTCCCCCGCCACCCTGGTGGTCAAGGACGCCGCCCGGCTGGTCACGGCCATCGAGCGCGACGGCGCCGCGGTCACCGAACCGGCGCTGGCCGTCGAGGTGGTCGAGGCGACCGGCGCGGGGGACGCCTTCGCGGCCGGCTACCTGGCCGGCACCGTCCGCGGCCTCGACCAGCGGCGCCGCCTGCGGCTCGGCCACCTGAGCGCGGCCTGCGCGCTGACCGCCCACGGCGACCAGGCCGACCTGCCGCCGGCCGGAGTGGTCGCGGCGCTGCTCGACGCCGCACCCGAGGACTGGGCGGCCACCCGGGTCTCGGCGGATGGCATCGTGTCTCCTGTCCTGTCCGCACCGACCGTCCGCGTGCACACCACGGCGACCGCCGCCCCCGGGGGCGGTGCCGCCGACCCTCGACCGGCCGCCGCCCCGGCCCTTGGAGCGCCATGAGCCAGACCGTCACCCGCGCCCTGCGCATCCTCGCCGAACTCGGCGAGGGCGAGCGCTCCCTGGACCAGCTGGCCGAGGTGCTCGGCGTGCACAAGACGACCGTGCTGCGACTGCTCCAGTCCCTCGAAGAGGAACGATTCGTCTACCGGGACGCCGGCTACCGCTACCACCTGGGCGCCGGCCTGTTCGCCCTCTCCGGGCTGGCCCTGGAACAGCGCGGGGTGCGCCGGATCGCCGCCCCGCACCTCGCCGAGCTGAACGCCGCCACCGGCCAGACCGTGCACCTGGCCGCGTACGAGGGCGGCGAGGTGGTCTACATCGACAAGTACGACTCCCGCCACCCGGTGCGGATGTACTCGCGGATCGGGCTGCGCGCCGCCCTGCACAGCGCCGCCGTCTCCAAGGTGCTGCTCGCCGACCTGCCGGCGCCGGAGCGGCGCCGGGTGGTGGCCGGGATCGACTTCGTCCCGCACACCCCGCGCACCCTGGCCACGCCCGAGGCGCTGCTCGCGGAGCTGGAGAAGGTCGCCGTCCAGGGCTGGGCGCAGGACCACGCCGAGCACGAGGCGTTCATCAACTGCGTGGCCGCGCCGATCCGGGACGCCAGCGGCCGGGTGGTCGCGGCCGCCTCGATCTCCGTGCCGGACGTCGTCCTGCCCTACGAGCAGGTGCTGGAGCTGCTGCCCGCGCTCCTCAGCACCACCCGGGCGGTCTCCGCCGACTGCGGGCAGACCCCGAACCACCCCTGAACCACCCCTGAACCACCCCGAGCCCCCGGTCCCCGACCGCACCCCACCGAGGAAGCGAACACGCATGAGCGACAAGACCGAGATCCGCACCGACGGCGCCCCCGCCCCGGCCTGGATGTTCTCCCAGGGCGTCCGCAAGGGCCCGATCCTGCAGGTCTCCGGCCAGGGCCCGCAGGACCCGGCCACCGGCGAGTACCTGCACCACGGCGACGTGAAGGCGCAGACCCGCCGCACCCTGGAGAACGTCAAGGCGATCGTCGAGGCGGGCGGCGCCACCATCGAGGACGTGGTGATGTTCCGGGTGTACCTCACCAAGCGCGCCGACTTCCCGCTGATGAACGAGGTCTACGCCGCGTTCATCGAGGAGAACATCAAGCCGGGCGGCGTGAAGCCGTGCCGCACCACGATCTTCGTCGAGCTGCCGCAGGAGCCGATGCTGGTGGAGATCGACGCCCAGGCCGTCATCGGCTGACCCCTCCGGCGGAACCCCGGGCCCGGACCTCGCGGTCCGGGCCCTTCCGCATCCCGGCGGTGCCTTGCCCTCCCGGCCCCGAACTCATTAGGTTAGGCTCACCTAACCAACAGGCAGGCAGCCCGCCGGAGGTCCCCACCCATGAGCCCGCACCCCCACGACGCCGCGATCGACACGGCCGCCGAGAGCGCCGGGATCCCCGAGCCGAGCGCCGCCGAGCGGATCGCCGGCCTGCTCACCGCCACCTCCTCGGTGGTCGTCCGCGCCTGCGGCGAGCAGCACGAACTCGCCACCCCCGTCTCGGTGCACGGCTCCCGGCTGCGGCTGCGCGCCCCGCTCGACGCCCCGCTGACCGCCGCCGTGGCCCGCGAGCAGGACGGCCTCGCCGTCGTGCTCGACGTCACCGACATCGCCCCGGTGGCCGTCCGCGACCGGGTCCGCGGCCGCCTCACCCTGGCCGGCCGGCTCCAGCTCGCCCACCTCGCCGACGACGGCCTCGGCGTCCACCTCCGCCTGGACGTCGCCCACGCCGTGCTCTCCACCCCCTACGGCACCACCGCGATCACCGGCGCCGACCTCGCGGCCGCCGCCCCCGACCCGCTGGCCCGCTACGAGGCCGGCCTGCTCACCCACCTGGCCGACGGCCACCCCGACGCGCTCGCCGTGCTCACCCGGCTGATCGACCCGGAACTGCTCGCCGGGCTCCCCGCCGTCCGCCCGCTCGCCCTCGACCGGTACGGCCTGGTGCTCCGCCTGGACCACCCGGGCGGCCACCGCGACGTCCGCCTGGTCTTCCCCGAACCGGCCCGCGACGCCGACGAGTTCGGCCACCGGGTGCACCAACTGGTGGCCGCCGCCGAGCAGGTGCTGCCCGCCCGCCGGCACTGATCGGACCGACGATCCGTCAGGCACCCACCGGCGCGGCGTCGTCGGCACGCTCCGCCGCGTCCTCCAGGATGATCCGCCCGATCCGGGCGTACCGCTCCGGCCGCCGGGCGCGCAGCCACAGCGCCAGCCCGATCCCGCCCAGGAAGGTGCCGATCACCAGGTACGGGATCAGCCGGAAGAGCAGCGTGCCGGCGGCCGCCCCGGCGGCGGCGTCCCGGTGGACCACCAGCAGGGCCACCACCCCGGCCATCGCCACCCCGCCCAGCAGCGGCGCGAGCAGCGTCCGGAACCAGTGCCGGGTCCCCGGATGCCGGCCCTGCACGTGGAAGTAGCCGACCACCGCGAACGAGCAGAGCGTCTGCACGATCAGGATCGCCATCGTCCCGAGCAGCGCCAGCAGCGTGTACAGGTGCGCGTACGGGTCCATCCCGGCCACCAGGAACCCGCCCACCAGCGCCGCTCCGATCACCGACTGGACCACCGAGGCGACGTGCGGCGAGCCGTGCCGCGGATGGGTGCGCCCGAGCGCCGGGTGGAGGAACCCCTCGCGCCCGATCGCGTACAGGTACCGGGCCGCGCACTGGTGGAAGGCCATCGCGCAGGCGAAGGACCCGCTCACCACCAGCCACTGGAACACCGTCACCGCCCAGCCGCCGAAGTGCGCGCCGAGCGGATCGAAGAACAGGCTGTTGCCGTTCTTGCCGGGGACCAGGCCGTTGGCGACGTCCACCGCGCGCCGCGTCCCGTTGCCGGAGACGATCATCCAGGAGACGAAGACGTAGAACAGCCCGACCCCGATCACCGAGATCAGCGTCGCCCTCGGCACCACCCGCTTCGGGTCGCGGGACTCCTCGCCGTACATCGCGGTGGACTCGAAGCCGACCCAGGAGCAGAACGCGAAGAACAGCCCCAGCCCGGCCCCGGCGCCTCCGCCCACGCCGCGGAAGGCGTTCAGCGGATCGAGCGCCTCCCCGGCCACCAGCCCGTCCGGCCCGCCGCCGGTGAACAGCACGGCCAGCGAGACCGCGCCCAGCACGGTGACCTCCAGCACCAGCGCCACCCCGAGCACCCGCGCGGTCAGATGCACGTCGAACCAGGCCAGAATCCCGATCACCAGCAGCCCGAGCGCCGCGTACCAGCCCCAGGGCAGCTCCACCCCCAGCTGCGCCGCCACCAGCCCGCGCAGCGCGTACGCGAAGAAGCCGACGACCGCCGCCTCGAAGACGATGTACGCGAGCACCGCCAGCAGCCCCGAGGCCATCCCGACCACCCGGCCCAGCCCGTGCGAGATGTAGCCGTAGAACGCCCCTGCCGCGGTGAGGTGGCGGGCCATCGCCACGTAGCCGACCGAGAAGACGGTGAGCACCACGGTCACGAAGACGTACGCGGCGGGCGCGCCGGCGCCGTTGCCCTGGCCGACGACGATCGGGAGGTTGCCGGTCATCGCGGTGATCGGCGCCGCCGCGGCGACCGCCATGAAGACCACGCCCGCCAGGCCGACCGAGTCCGCCTTCAGCCGGTCCACCCCCGCCCCCGGCCGCTGTCCCGCGTCCTCGACCGCTTCCCCGCGCTGGACGGCCATCCGGCCCCCTTCACCCGCTGTGCCCGTGCCGCCCGCCGGACCGGTCGGGCGATGCCAACCCGACAGCATCGGGGCCCGGCGCGCGAACCCGCAAAGCGGGCCGACCCGGCGTCACCAGCACGCGGTTGACGCCCTGTTCGACCGTCGGCCCGGCCCGTTCGACCGGAAACGCCGGTGGCGAACGGCCGGCGAACGGCCTGCGAACGACGGCGGCCGGCCCGGCTCGCGAGGGAGGTCTCGCGAACCGGGCCGGCCGGACGGGCGTGTCCCGCGCCCGTCGATCCACTGGAGGTGCGGCGATCACCCGGTCGAGCGGTCACCCGACATGACCATCCCGGGAGAGTCGTCTTCGCCCCGCACCCAGCGGTGGTGGAGGTGATCCGACCGGAGGGTCAGATCGCGACGCCGTGCGCCCGCAGGTAGGCGATCGGGTCGATGTCCGAGCCGTACTCCGAGCCGGTGCGGACCTCGAAGTGCAGGTGCGGGCCGGTCACGTTGCCGGTGGCACCGGAGAGGCCGATCTGCTGGCCGGCGGTGACGGTCTGGCCGACCTTCACGCCGATCGAGGAGAGGTGCGCGTACTGGGCGTACTTGCCGTCGGCGAGCTTGATCTCGACCTCGTTGCCGTAGGCGCCGCCGTTGCCGGCCTTCACCACGGTGCCGTTGGCGATGGCGCGCAGCGGGGTGCCGGTGGAGGCGACGAAGTCGGCGCCGGTGTGGTGGCCGGAGGCCCACATCGAGCCGGCCACGCCGTAGGCGGTGCCGAGCTTCGGGTTGGCCAGCGGGGCGACGTAGCCGGAGGTGGCGGCGACGACCGGGGTCGCGACCGGGGCGGCGGTGGTCTGGACCGCCGGCTTCGCGGCCGGGGCGGCGGGCTTCGCGGCGGGCGCGGCCGGCTTGGCGGCGGGCGCGGCCGGCTTGGTGGCCGGAGCGGCCGGGGCGGCCGGCTTGGCGGCCGGCTTAACGGCCGGAGCGGCCTTGGTGCCGAGCGCGAGCTTCTGGCCCGGGAAGATCAGGTTCGGGTTGGCGCCGATGACCGAGCGGTTGTGCTCGTACAGCGCCTGCCAGCCACCGTTGACGTTCTTCGCGGCGGCGATCTTCGACAGGGTGTCCCCGCCGACGACCTTGTAGCTCTCCTCGACCGGGGCGGCGGCCGGAGCGGCCGGGGCCGCCTGCTGCGCGGCCGGAGCGGCGGGCTTGGCGGCCGGGACCTCGTGGGCCTGGGCGCTGACCGCGGTCACCAGCGGGAGGGCGAACGCGGCGCCGGTGACGGCGGTGGCGATGCCGATGCGGGCGGCGCGGGGCAGGGCGGTACGACGAGCGTGTGCGGGCATGCGAAATGTCCTCTCCGACGCCTGCGAGGTGAGCTGTCGGGTTCGGGCTGGAGTTGCCCGGCCGCAAAAGGCGGCTTCACCCCGAGCCGGACCGCGAATTCGGGTCCGGCGACTTACCTGTGGGTCCCCCGCTCCTGCCGTACAGAGTTCGTTGCGTACCACCGGGCAGCGGCAGGACTAGGCGTTCCACCCGGTGGCCACCCGGGCTGACGCCGGGCGGTCGCTGAACTAAAACTCATCCGTTCGGGTGAAGCAATGTCGATCTCCAGGCCCCGGGACCAAAGTCCGCATCACCGTGACGCTCCGCATGAAACCGATACACAGTACGCACACAATCCATTTACGCCGCGCACGTGATCCGCGACCCTGCGCCGATATCGGAACCGGTACGCACACGATCACTCACGCAGCGGACATTCCCCGACACACCCCCCGGTGACCCTTGTCACGTCGGCCCCGCCCGGCGGATCATGGGCCGTGGCCACCTCCGAGGCCGGCACCCTGCGGTTGGGCACCGCGCAGGGTCGCTGGGTACTTCTGGCGACGGTGCTCGGCTCCAGCATGGCGATGCTGGACGGGACCGTCGTGAACGTCGCGCTGCCCCGGATCGGCGCCGACCTCGGCGCCCAACTCGACGCCCTGCAATGGACGCTCAACGCCTATCTGCTCACCCTGGCGGGCCTGATCCTGCTCGGCGGCGCGCTCGGCGACCGGTACGGCCGGCGCCGGGTCTTCCTGCTCGGCGTGGTCTGGTTCGCCGCCGCCTCCGCGGCCTGCGCCGCCGCCCCGAACATCGAGGTGCTGATCCTCGCGCGCGCCGTGCAGGGCGTCGGCGGGGCACTGCTCACCCCCGGCTCCCTGGCGATGCTCCAGGCCGTCTTCCACCCGGAGGACCGCTCGGCGGCGGTCGGCCTCTGGTCCGGACTCGGCGGGGTGTCGGCGGCGGTCGGACCGTTCCTCGGCGGCTGGCTGGTCGACGGGCCGGGCTGGCGCTGGATCTTCCTGCTGAACCTGCCGCTGGCCGCGCTGGTGGTGGCGGTCTCCGCCCGGCACGTGCCGGAGAGCCGGGACGAGTCGGCGACCGGCCGCTTCGACGTGCTCGGCGCGGTGCTGGCCGCCCTGGCGCTGGGCGCCGTCACCTACGCGCTGACCGCCGCCGGGAAGGGCCTGTCCCCCGCGGTCTGGGTCACCGGCGCGGCGGGCGTGCTGCTCGGCGCCGCCTTCGTCGCGGTCGAGCGCCGCACCCCGGAGCCGATGCTGCCGCTCGGCCTGTTCTCCTCACGGCTGTTCACCGCCGTGAACCTGGTCACCCTCGCCGTCTACGCGGCGTTCAGCGGTGTCTTCTTCCTGCTGGTCGTCCAGCTGCAGATCGTCTCCGGCTTCTCACCCCTGGTCTCCGGGCTGGCCCTGGTGCCGATCACCGTGATCATGCTGGCGCTGTCCGCCCGGGCCGGCCGGCTGGGCAAGCGGATCGGCCCCCGGCTGCCGCTCACCGTCGGCCCGCTGCTCTGCGCGGCGGGTGTCCTGCTGATGCTGCGGATCGGCCCGGACGCCTCGTACTGGACGGACGTGCTGCCCGCCGTCACGGTGATGGGCAGCGGCATGGTGCTGCTGGTCGCACCGCTGACCGCCACCGTGCTGGCCGCGGTGGAGGTGCGGCACGCCGGCATCGCCAGCGGCGTCAACAACGCCGCGGCCCGGGCGGCCGGCCTGCTGGCGGTCGCCGCGCTGCCCGCGCTGGCCGGCCTGAGCGGTGACGCCTACCGGGTGCCGGACGCGGTCGACTCCGCCTTCCACACCGCGATGCTGATCTGCGCCGGGCTGCTGGTGGCCGGCGGGCTGACGGCGCTGGCCGCCGTCCACGGCAATGTGCTGGCCCCGGAGGACGACCACCCGGTGGCCGAGCCGGACTGCCGCTACGCCTGCGCCACCAACGCCCCGCCCCTCGACCCCGGCCACCCCGCCCCGGTCCCCACCGAACACGGCGAAGGCCCCGCCGCCTCATCGGCGACGGGGCTGTGACTCGCCCGCTCGCCCCCGAGCCGAAGGGGCGGGCACTTCCGGCCGGCGAACCGTCAGAGAATGTCGCCCGGAGCGTACTTGGCCGCCTCCGGGTACGCGGCCGCGACGGCCTCGACCTGGCGGACGACCTCGGCGACCTGCGCCCCGGCCGCACCGGTGAAGGACAGCTTGTCGGCCAGCAGCGCGTCCAGCGCGGCCCGGTCCAGCGGGATCCGCTCGTCGTTCGCCAGCCGGTCCAGCAGCTCGTTCTCCCGCGCGCCGGCCCGCATCGCGAGCGCCGAGGCGACGGCGTGCTCCTTGATGACCTCGTGCCCGGTCTCCCGGCCGACGCCCGCGCGCACCGCGCCCATCAGCACCTTGGTGGTGGCCAGGAACGGCAGGTAGCGGTCCAGCTCGGCCTCGATCACGGCCGGGAAGGCGCCGAACTCGTCGAGGACGGTCAGGAAGGTCTCCAGCAGGCCGTCGAAGGCGAAGAAGGCGTCCGGCAGCGCGACCCGGCGGACCACGGAGCAGGAGACGTCGCCCTCGTTCCACTGGTCGCCGGCCAGCTCGCCGGTCATCGACGCGTAGCCGCGCAGGATGACGGCCAGGCCGTTGACGCGCTCGCAGGAGCGGGTGTTCATCTTGTGCGGCATCGCCGAGGAGCCGACCTGGCCCTCCTTGAAGCCCTCGGTCACCAGCTCGTGGCCGGCCATCAGGCGGATGGTCTTGGCCAGGCTGGACGGCGCGGCGGCCAGCTGGACGAGGGCGGTCAGCACCTCGAAGTCCAGCGAGCGCGGGTAGACCTGGCCGACGCTGGTGAGCACGTTCTCGAAGCCGAGGTGCCCGGCGACCCGGCGCTCCAGCTCGGCGAGCTTCTCGGTGTCGCCGCCGAGCAGGTCCAGCATGTCCTGCGCGGTGCCGACCGGGCCCTTGATCCCGCGCAGCGGGTAGCGGGCGATCAGCTCCTCCAGACGGCGGAAGGCGACCAGCAGCTCGTCGGTGATCGACGCGAAGCGCTTGCCCAGGGTGGTGGCCTGCGCCGCCACGTTGTGCGAGCGGCCGGCCATGACCAGCTCGGCGTGCTCGGCGGAGAGCCGGCCCAGGCGGACCAGCACGGCGACGGTGCGGTCGCGCACGTGCTCCAGTGACTGGCGGATCTGCAGCTGCTCGACGTTCTCGGTCAGGTCCCGGGACGTCATGCCCTTGTGGATCTGCTCGTGGCCGGCGAGCTCGCTGAACTCCTCGATGCGGGCCTTGACGTCGTGCCGGGTGATCCGCTCGCGGGCGGCGATGGAGGCGAGGTCGACCTGGTCGATCACCCGCTCGTAGTCGGCGACGGCGGTGGCGGGCACCTCGACACCGAGGTCCTGCTGGGCCTTCAGGACGGCGAGCCAGAGGTGGCGCTCGAGGACCACCTTGTGCTCGGGGGACCAGAGCTGGGCCAGGGTCGCCGAGGCGTACCGGGAGGCCAGGACATTGGGGATCTGGGGCTTCGCGCTCACGCTTCGCAAGCCTAACAGCCGAGGTCAGCCGGAACGGCACGGGCTCGGGTAGGCTGGGGTACTTGAGCAACCGTCACCAAGCACCCGACAAACTCCTCACCGCAAGGATACCACACCCATGAACGGATCTCCAGCGGTTCCCACCCGCCCGACCCCGACGGACGACCGCCTCGCCGAGGCCCTGCACGCCGAACAGGCCCGGCTGACCGGCCTCTACGCCCATCTGGACGCCGCCCGCGACCGCGCCCGCCGCGCTCTAACGGCGGCCGGCCGCGAGGCCGGCCCGGGCGGCACCCACCAGGCCCGGTTGGAGCGCGAACTGCGTGCCGCCGAGGCCGCCCGCCGCGCCGCCCGGCTGGACGCCGTCGAGCGCGGCCTCTGCTTCGGCCGCCTGGACCACCGCGACGGCACCGTCCGCTACCTCGGCCGGATCGGCCTCACCGACGAGCTCACCGACACCTACGAGCCGGTGCTGGTCGACTGGCGCGCCCCCGCCGCCCGCCCGTTCTACACCGCCACCCCGGCCGACCCCGGCGAGCTGGTCCGCCGCCGCCACCTGCACACCCGCGGCCGCACCCTCACCGGGCTGGACGACGAGGCGCTCGACCTGGGCGCCCTGGACGAGCCCGGCCGGCGCGGCCTGGTCGGCGAGGCGGCGCTGCTGGCCGCCCTGGAGCGCGAGCGCACCGGCCGGATGGCCGGCGTGGTCGCCACCATCCAGGCCGAGCAGGACCGGGTGATCCGCGCACCGCTGCCCGGCGCCCTGGTCGTCCAGGGCGGCCCCGGCACCGGGAAGACGGTCACCGCCCTGCACCGCGCCGCCTATCTGCTGTACACCCACCGCGCGGTGCTGGAGCGGCGCGGCGTCCTGCTGATCGGCCCCAACCCGGCCTTCCTGCGCTACATCGACCAGGTGCTGCCGGCCCTCGGCGAGACCGAGGTGGTGCTGCGCACCGTCGGCGAGCTGTTCCCCGGCGTCCGGGCCACCGCCGAGGACACCCCGGCCGCCGCCGTGGTCAAGGGCGGGCCGTGGATGGCCGACGTGCTCCGGCGCGCCGTCGAGGCCCACCAACCGCTGCCCGCCGACGGCCTGCGGCTCGGCGAGCACCTGCGACTGCCCCGCCGGGTCTGCGCCGAGGCCAGGGAGGCGGCGCGCGGCCTGCGGCTGGCGCACAACCGGGCCCGCGCGTTCTTCCTGCGCACCCTGCTGGACGCCCTCGCGGTGGCCCAGGCGCTCTCGCTCGGCCGCCCATACGACGAGGAGGAGGCCCGCTACGCCCCGCGCGAGCTCTGGGAGCAGCCCGAGGTCCGCGCCGAACTCGACGCCCTGTGGCCGGTCCTGACGCCACATCACGTGGTCGACCGGCTGCTCTCCGACCCCGCCCTGCTGGCCGCCGCCGCCCCCGGCCTCTCCCCCGCCGAACGCGCCGCCGTGCTGCGCCCGCCCGGCGCGCCGTGGACCACCGGGGACGTCCCGCTGCTCGACGAGGCGGCGGAGCTCCTCGGCGAGGACGGCGCCACCGCCCGGGCCCGCTCCCGCGCCGCCGAACGGGACCTGGCGGAGGAGTTGGCCTACGCCGAGGGCGTGCTCACCGTCACCGGCCAGCGGGACGACGCCACCCTGGACGCCGGGCTGCTCGCCGAGCGGTTCCGCGACACCGGCCCGGACCGCACCACCGCCGAGCGCGCCGCCGAGGACCGCACCTGGGCGTACGGGCACGTGGTGGTCGACGAGGCCCAGGAGCTGTCCGCGATGGCCTGGCGCGCCGTGCTGCGCCGGGTGCCGACCCGCTCGCTGACCATCGTCGGCGACCTCGCCCAGACCGCCTCGCCGGCCGGCGCCCGGTCGTCCTGGGCCGAGCTGCTGGACCGCGAACTGCCGGGCCGCTGGCGCGAGGAGCGGCTCACCGTCAACTACCGCACCCCGGCGGCGATCATGGCCCCGGCGGCGGCGGTGCTGCGCGCCCACGCGCCCGGCCGGCAACCGCCCGAGGCCGTCCGGGAGACCCCCGAGCGCCCGCGCGCGGTCCCCGTCCCGGGCGGCGACTACGCCGCCGCGCTGGCCGCGCTGCCCGCCGGCCCCGGCACCCTCGGGGTGATCGCCCCGGACGCCGGCGCCGCCGCGCTGGGGGCGCTGACCGTCCGCGAGGCCAAGGGCCTGGAGTTCGACGCGGTCGTCGTGCTCGACCCGGCCGCCCTCCTCGCCCAGGGCGCGCCGGACCTCTACGTCGCCCTCACCCGCGCGACCCGGCGCCTCACCCTGCTCCACCACACCCCGCTGCCGCCCGCCCTCGCGACGGTCCTGGCCGGTGGTGACTAGGCGGTGCGGCCGCTGAGCACCGGGAGGACCTGGACGCAGATCGAGTGCAGCGCCGCGCGCTGCTCGCCGTCGAGGCTCTCGAAGGCCTGGTGGGTGCGGCCCATCTCGCCGCGGATCAGCGCCAGGATCTCCCGGCCCTGCTCGCTGATGACCACGATCTTGACCCGCCGGTCGCCCGCCGAGGCCTCCCGGCGGGCCAGGCCCAGCGCCTCCAGCCGGTCGACGATCCCGGTCACGTTGGAGGCGTCACAGCCCAGCCGCCCCGCCAGCGCGCGCATCGGCACCGGTTCCTGGACGGCGCCGAGCGCCTTGGCCTGCGAGGAGGAGAGACCGTGCCGGGCGGCGGCCGCCGCGAAGTCCTGGAAGTACGCACCGCCGACGGCGGCCAGCGCCTCCATCAGCTCGGCGTTGGTCGGTACGGTCGTGGTCGTCGTCGAACCCATGGGGTCAGCCTACGACCGACTGCTTCAGCAACTCAAGATTTGAGCACGGCAAAGGTCCGGCGGCCAAAGCGCCTGACCCCGAAACCCTCCGGCTCACAGCACGGTCCATGCCCGCCCGGAGCACGCCCGAAGCGCGCTCACAGCACCAGCTGGTCGAACAGCCGGCGCAGCTCCGCCTCAGGATCGGCGGTCAGGCCGGTGTGCACCGGGCCCGGCTGCACCACCGCGCTGCGCGGGGCCGTGAGCCAGCGGAACCGCTGCCCCGGGCTGTCCGCCGCGGCCGGACCGGCCTGCGGCCCGCCCGCGCAGGCCACCTCGATCCCGTGCAGCGCCCGCCGCACCGAGGACACGTCGGCGACCGGGTCCAGCGCCAGCAGCCGGGCCTGGTCCAGGTGGGTCCGCGCGGCCAGGTGGGAGCCGTTGCGGCAGTACAGCAGCACGCCCACGTTGACGCACTCGCCGCGCTCCACCCGGGGCACCGCCCGGATCACCGCGTACTCGTACTCGTTCAGCTCGGCCCGCAGCGGCACCGCCGAGCGCGCCGACTCGCCCGCCCGGAGCTCGGCCGGGCCGGAGTCCGCCGACCAGGACAGCCGGGAACCGGACAGCCGGGACTCGGACAGCCCGAACTCCTCGAAGCCGGACTCGGTCATGCGGACACCTCCGGCAGCCAGTCGCGGGGACCGGCCAGTCGTGCGGTCAACTGGGCGCGGTACGCCTCGCGCACCGCCCCGGGCGAGTCGAACCCGGGCTCGTCCGTCAGCCAGACGTCCGGGATCCGCGCCACCGCCTCCTCGATCGCCGCCTCGGCCAGCGGGGCGAGCGCCTTGTCGGCCGCGAGCAGGTCCGGCTCGGCGCCCAGCAGCGCGTGGTCGGAGGCGTCGTACGGACGGCGGGTCCAGCCGGCGGCGCCCGCCCAGTGGTGGTGGAAGATCAGGCTCGCGCCGTGGTCGATCAGCCGCAGGCCGCCCGTGGCGACCAGCAGGTTGGGGTTGCGCCAGGAGCGGTCGACATTGCCGATCAGCGCGTCGAACCAGAGCACCTGCCCGGCCAGCCCGGCGTCCACCTCGAAGCAGAGCGGGTCGAAGTTGAGCGCGCCGCTGACGAAGGCCATGCCCAGGTTGAGGCCGCCGCTGGCCCGCATCTGGTCCTGGATCTGCGGATCCGGCTCGCTGCGGGCCAGCACCGGATCCAGGTCGACCGTCACCAGCTCGGGCACCGGCAGGCCGAGCCGCCGGCCGAGTTCACCGGCCAGCACCTCCGCGACCAGCGCCTTGCGGCCCTGGGCCGCGCCGACCCACTTCAGCGCGTACAGCCGCCGATCGTCGGCCTCGACCAGGCCCGGCATCGAGCCGCCTTCTCGCAGTGGCGTCACATAACGGACCGCCGTCACCTCGGGGAGCACGCCGGACAGCCTATCGGGCATATGCACGGGGCGGGTGTCGCTCGGCACGCTCGCCCGCCCGGGTCGCCCCGGGTGGCAGCCCCGGCTGCTCCGTGCGAGTGTGGCGGACAGTAATCGGAGCACCCGAAGGTCGCGCCGTGGAGTCACCGGTCACCACCCGCGCCGGTCACCACCCGCACCGGTCACAACCTGCACTGTGAGGGACGCACGATGGAACGAGCCCGGATCCTGGTCGTGGGCGGCGGCTTCGCCGGACTGGAGTGCGCGCGCCGGCTGGAGCGCAAGCTCTCCCCCGCGGAGGCGGAGATCTCCCTGGTCACGCCGTTCAGCTACCAGCTCTACCTGCCGCTGCTGCCGCACGTCGCGGCCGGCGTGCTCACGCCGCAGTCGGTGGCCGTCTCGCTGCGCCGCTCGCTGCGGCGCACCCACATCGTGCCCGGCGGCGCGATCGGCGTGGACCCGGCCTCCAAGGTCTGCGTGGTCCGCAAGATCACCGACGAGGTGGTGGCGCAGAAGTACGACTACCTGGTGCTGGCCCCGGGCAGCGTCACCCGCACCTTCGACATCCCAGGGCTGACCGACTACGCGCGCGGTATGAAGACCCTCGCCGAGGCGGCCTACGTCCGCGACCACGTGATCGCCCAGCTCGACCTCGCCTCGGCCAGCCCGGACCCGAAGGAGCGCGAGTCCCGGCTGCAGTTCGTGGTGGTCGGCGGCGGCTACGCGGGCACCGAGACCGCCGCCTGCCTGCAGCGGCTCACCACCGCCGCCGCCCTCCGCTACCCGCGGCTGGACGCCCGGCAGATCAAGTGGCACCTCATCGACATCGCGCCGAAGCTGATGCCCGAACTGGGCGACGCCCTCGGCACCGCCGCCCTGGAGGTGCTGCGCGAGCGCGGCATCGAGGTGTCGCTGGGCGTCTCGGTGGCCGAGGTGGGCGCCGAGTCGGTCAAGTTCACCGACGGGCGGGTGCTGCCCTGCCGGACGCTGATCTGGACGGCCGGCGTCGCGGCGAGCCCGCTGATCGCCACCCTGGACGCCGAGACGGTGCGCGGGCGGATCGCGGTGACGGCGGAGATGCGGGTGCCGCAGTTCGAGGGCGTCTTCGCGCTCGGCGACGCCGCCGCCGTGCCGGACCTCGCCAAGGGCGACGGCGCGGTCTGTCCGCCGACCGCCCAGCACTCGGCCCGCCAGGGCCGGGCGGTGGCCAACAACGTGATCGCGGCGCTGCGCAACCAGCCGCTGGAGCCGTACTACCACAAGGATCTGGGCCTGGTCGTGGACCTCGGCGGCAAGGACGCCGTCTCCAAGCCGGTCGGGGTGGAACTGCGCGGCGTTCCCGCCCAGTTGGTGGCGCGCGGCTACCACCTGATGGCGATGCGCACCAATGTCGCGAAGTTCCGGGTCGGCGCCAACTGGGTGCTCAACGCGGCCGCCGGCGACGACTTCGTGCGGACCGGCTTCCTCGCCCGCCAGCCCGCCCGGCTGCGCGACTTCGAGTACACCGACGCCTATCTGACGAAGGATCAGGTCCGGGAGCACGCCCAGGCGCTGCTCGCCAAGGGCTGACCGCCCCGGGCGCCCCTCCTTCCCGGACAGTCCCCGGACGACGGAGGACGGGCGACCGCCGATCGGGTTCAGATCGGCGGTGATCGCTTGAGGCCGATGTCAGATCAGCCGCGACACCGCGGCCTCCGCGCCCGGCCCGGCGATCCCGTCCACCCCGCCCAGCACCGCCGCCAGGTCCGCGGCCAGCCGCCGGGCGTCCGCCGGGTCGAGCCGCGCCACGGTGATCCGCAGTCCGGGCGGCGACTGCAGCCGGTACCGCGCGCCGGGCGCCGCGACCCAGCCGCGCTGCACCAGCGCCGCGAGCGCCACGGCCTCGTCCGGCACCGGCACCGGCACCCAGACGTTCAGCCCGCTCGCCCCGTGCGCCGCGATCCCCCGCTCGGCCAGCGCGCCGATCAACGCCTCCCGGCGCGCCCGGTAGGCGGCGGCCACCCGGCCGGCCGGCGCCGCGTCCGCGCGCCACAGCTCGGCCACCGTGTGCTGGAGCAGGTGGCTGACCCAGCCGGTCCCCAGCCGCTGGCGCCCGAGCACCCGGCCGACGGTGTCCGCGTCCCCGACCGCGACCGACAGCCGCAGGTCCGGCCCGTACGCCTTGGCCGCCGAGCGCACCACCGCCCAGTGCGTCGAGCCCGCCCCGGCCAGCGGGTGGTAGGGCAGGTCGACGATGCCGTGGCCGTGGTCGTCCTCGATCAGCAGCACCTCCGGGTGACCCGCCAGCACCGCGCGCAGTTCCGCGGCCCGCTCGGCGGTGAGCGCGGCCCCGGTCGGGTTCTGCGCCCGGCTGGTGACGACCACCGCCCGCACTCCGCCGGCCAGCGCCTCGGCCAGCGACCCCGGCACCGGGCCCGCGTCGTCCAGCCGGACCGGCACGGTGCGCAGGCCGAGCGCCGGCAGCAGGTCGAGCAGGCTGCCCCAGCCCGGGTCCTCGACCGCGACGGCGTCGCCGGGGCGCAGCCGGGTGACCAGGATCCGCTCGATGGTGTCCAGCGAGCCGGACGCGACGGCGATCGGCCCGGACGGCAGGCCGTCGGCGGCGAAGTCCGCGCCGGCCAGGGCGAGCAGCCCGGGGTCGGCGGCCGGGTCGCCGTAGCGGACCGGGGAGCGGCGGGCGGCCTCGGCGGCGGCGGCGAGGGCGGCGGTGAGGTCGGGCAGCAGCGCCGGGTCGGGGTTGCCGTCGGAGAGGTCGCGGGCGTGCGGCGGGACCGGCAGGCGGATCTGGTCGCGCGGGGTGTGGGCGGGGCGCGGGCGGATCCGGCTGCCCTTGCGCCCGGCGGTCTCGATCACGCCGCGGTCGCGGAGCAGCCGGTAGGCGGCGGCCACCGTGTTGGGGTTGACGCCGAGTTCGGCGGCGAGGTCGCGCAGCGCCGGCAGCGACGTCCCGGGGGCGAGCCGGCCGTCGCTGACACCCCGCTCGACCTCGGCCGCGATCTCGCTGGCACGCCGACCGGTGATCCGATAGTCTCCTAGCACAAAAGAGATTATGCACTAGTACATAGAGGTTGTCATGTCGATCACGCCGGACAGTGACACGTCCTATCCCCGCACCCTGCGCACCACCCCCACCCGCTACAAGGACCGTGCCACCTGGGAGCGCGAGGCGATCCACGCGATCCTGGACGCCACCTACCTCTGCCACCTCGGCTTCGTCGCCGACGGGGCGCCGGTCGTCCTGCCCACCATCCACGCCCGGGTCGGCGACCGCCTCTATGTGCACGGCTCCACCGGCAGCCGGCCGCTGCGCGGGGCCAGGGGCGGGGAAGGCCTGCCGGTCTGCGTCACCGTCACCCTGGTCGACGCCCTGGTGCTGACCAAGTCCGCGTTCAACCACTCGGTCAACTTCCGCTCGGTGGTCGCCCACGGCACCGCCCACCAGGTCACCGACCCCGAGGAGCTGACGGTCGCGCTGGACGCGCTGGTCGACCAGGTCGTCCCGGGCCGCTCCGCCGAGGTGCGCCCGGCCAGCGCCAAGGAACTCGCCGCCACCGCGGTGATCCGCCTCGACCTCGACGAGGTCTCCGCCAAGACCCGGGCCGACCTCGCCGACGACGACCCCGAGGACCTCGCCCTGCCCTACTGGGCCGGCGTCGTCCCGGTCACCAGCGGCTACGGCACGCCCCTACCGGACGCCTCCACTGCGGTGCCGCTGCCCGCGAACCTCGCCGCCCTGACCGCCCCGCGCGACGCCTGACCGGAGGCCCCGATGCTGATCCGATCCTGGGACCGGGGCGACGAGGACGAGTGGCGCGCCTGGCTCGCCGAGGGCCGCGACTTCGGCCTGCTCGCCGCCAACGGCGGGCCGGGCCACGGCCCGGTGCTCGTCCCCACCCACTTCCTGCTGGACGCCGACCGCGGCGAGATCCTGCTCCACCTGGCCGCGCCCAACCCGCTGCTCGCCGCCGTCCGGGCGGACCCGGAGGTCACCCTCGCGGTCACCGACGACTACGCCTTCGCCCCGGGCCACTGGCGCGGCGAGCCGGGCACCCCGACCAGCTACTACGCCTCCGTGCACTTCCACGCCACCGCCGCGCTGGTGGAGGACCCGGCCGGCAAGGCCGAGATCCTCAACCGCCAACTGGGTCACTTCCAGCCGGAGACCCCGCAGGTCCGGGTGGCCCCCGGGGAGGGGCAGCTCGGCCGGCTGCTCCCCGGCCTGACCGGGCTGCGGCTGACGGTCCGCGAGGTGCGCGCCAAGTTCAAGTACGACGACAAGAAGCCCGCCGCCGAGCAGTACGCGCTGGCCGACCGCCTCGCCGAGCGCGCCCGCCCGCTCGACGCCGGAGCCCGCACCCAGCTCCTCCGTCGCCACACCCGGAGGACGGAACGAACCGCCCCCGCCCGGCGGCCCCGAAGCTGACGCTCCGTCACCCGTTCGGCCCAACCGCCGCGACGCGCGCCCCCCGGCGCTGATCGAATGTGAGACGAACCCTGCCCACCCGGCCGTACGGGCGGGACCGTCGACCCGGGGAGCGCGCGTGTCCAGTACCCACACCCATCCGGCGTCCGGCGAGGCGCACCTCGGGCACGTGGTGTTCATCTCGGCCGCCGCCGCGATGGGCGGCTTCCTGTTCGGCTACGACAGCGCCGTGATCAACGGCGCCGTCACGGGCATCCAGAAGCACTTCGGGGTGGGCAACGGCACGACCGCGTTCGTGGTGGCCATCGCCCTGCTCGGCTCGGCCGCCGGCGCGGTCGTGGCCGGGCGGCTGGCCGACCACCTGGGCCGGGTCCGCACCATGCTGCTGGCCGCGTTCCTCTTCGCGGTCAGCGGCGTCGGCTCGATGTTCCCGCCGAACATCGAGATGCTGGCCGTCTGGCGGGTGGTCGGCGGCGTGGCGATCGGCATCGCCTCGGTGATCGCCCCGACCTACATCGCCGAGGTCGCCCCGACCGCCTACCGGGGCCGGCTGGCCTCCTTCCAGCAGATGGCGATCGTGCTCGGCATCACCGTCTCCCAGCTCGCCAACTGGGCGCTCAACCAGGCCGCCGGCGGCGAGTCCACCGGCCACCTCGGCGGCATCCAGGCCTGGCAGTGGATGCTCGGCGTGGAGGCGATCCCGGCCCTGGTCTACGGGCTGATGGCGCTCGCCATCCCGGAGTCCCCGCGCTACCTGATCGCCGACCGCCGGGAGGCCCAGGCCCGCCGGGTGCTGGTGGAGGTCGAGGGCCCGGACGTCGACCTCGACGCCCGGGTGGCCGAGATCCGCTCGGTGCTGGAGTCGGCCCGCAAACCGCGGCTCAAGGACCTGCTGGGCGGCCGGTTCGGCCTGCTGCCGATCGTCTGGGTCGGCATCGGCGCCTCGGTGTTCCAGCAGTTCGTCGGCATCAACGTGATCTTCTACTACTCCTCCTTCCTGTGGCAGTCGGTCGGCATCAACGAGTCCAACTCGCTGCTGATCAGCCTCTCCACCTCGATCATCAATGTGATCGGCACGGTGATCGCGATGGCCCTGGTCGACCGGATCGGCCGCAAGCCGCTCGCGCTGGCCGGCTCGGCCGGCATGGCCGTCGCGCTCGGCACCGCCGCCTGGGCCTTCTCCTACCGGGAGGGCACCGGCGACGCCGCCACCCTGGACAACACCCACGCGACGGTCGCCCTGATCGCCGCGCACGTCTTCGTGCTCTGCTTCGCCTTCTCCTGGGGCGTGGTGGTCTGGGTCCTGCTCGGCGAGATGTTCCCCAACCGGATCCGCGCGCTGGCGCTGTCCGTCGCCGCCTCCGCCCAGTGGATCGCCAACTGGGCGATCACCGTCAGCTTCCCCGACCTCGCCGACTGGAACCTGTCGGCGACCTACGTCATCTACGCGGCCTTCGCGCTGCTCTCCATCCCCTTCGTGGCCTTCTGCATCAAGGAGACCAAGGGCCGCGCCCTGGAGGAGATGGGCTGACCCCGCGCGGCCCCCGGGCCCCGCCACCGCACGCACGCCCCCGGCCACCGACCCGCCGCCGCGCCCGGCGGCCCGTCCCCCGAGAGGAAGCCATGCCTGACCAGGGCGGCTCCCGGCAGAACGTCACCTTCCCGAGCAACGGCCGCGAGGCCCACGGCTACCTGGCCCGCCCGCCGCAGGGCGTCGGCCCCGGCCTGGTGGTGGTCCAGGAGTGGTGGGGCCTGACCCCGTACCTGGCCGGCGTGGCCGACCGGTTCGCCGCCGAGGGCTTCACCGTCCTCGCACCGGACCTCTTCGGCGGCACGACCACCCACGACAGCGCCGAGGCCGCCCGGCTCAAGCGCGAGCTGCCGGTCGAGCAGGCGGTGCGGGACCTGCGCGGCGCGGTCGGCCTGCTGCTCGGCCTGGACGGCGTGGTCGGCGACGCGGTCGGGGTGGTCGGCTTCTGCATGGGCGGCGGCTTCGCCCTGCTGCTGGCCGCCGCCGAGGGCGACCGGGTGGCCGCGGTGGTGCCGTTCTACGGCCTGCCGCCCGACCCGGACTTCGAGTACCGGGGCCTGACCGCCCATGTGCTCGGCCACTACGGCGAGCACGACCGGGCGATCCCGATGGCCGCCGTGGACGAGGCCGCGATCCGGATCGGCGAGGCCACCGACGTCCGCCCGGAGATCCACTTCTATCCGGCCGGACACGCCTTCATGAACGAGGAGAACCTACTCGGCACCTACGACCCGCTGCAGGCGGAGATCGCCTGGCGGCGCACCCTGACCTTCCTCTGGGGGCACCTCGGCTGACCCCCGAGGCCCCCCGCGAGCGGCCGGCCGACGTCCGCCCGGCGCCCCGAGCACGGCCCTCCCGGCGCCCCGATTATCGGATGGACACGGACCATCCGCCCCGGCATAGTCACGGGGTGCAGAGCCCACCGCCCCCCTCCCCCACCGGCCGCCTCGCCTGGGCGAGCCGCAACTTCCGGATCCAGACCTCCGCCACCGTGGTCAGCGGTCTCGGCAACGCCGGCGCCCCCATCGCCATCGCCTTCGCCATCCTGGACGGCGGCGGCTCCACCGCCGACGTCGGCTACGTCACCGCCGCCCGGCTGCTGCCCACCGTCCTGCTGCTGGTGGTCGGCGGCGCCCTCGCCGACCGGCTGCCGCGCCATCACGTCATGGTCGCGGCCAATGTGTTCAGCGCCGTCTTCCAGGGCGCCCTCGCCGCGCTGGTGCTGGCCGGCGACCCGGCCCTGTGGCAGCTGATGCTGCTCTCGGCCGGCGCCGGCGCGGGCTACGCCTTCTACTCCCCCGCCGCCGGCGGAATGATCATGGAGAGCGTCGCCCCCGAGCACGCCGCCCGGGCCTTCTCGGTGTACCGGATGGGCTTCAACGGCTCCCAGATCGGCGGCGCCGCGCTCGGCGGCGCGCTGACCGCCGCGGTCGGCGCCGGCTGGGTGCTCGCCCTGGACGCGGTCTGCTTCCTGGCCGCCGCCGCGCTGCGCTTCCTGCTGGAGCCGCAGGCCCCGGCCGCCCCGGCCGAGGGCGGCGGGATGCTCCGCGACCTGCGCGAGGGCTGGCAGGAGTTCTCCTCGCGCCGCTGGCTCTGGGTGATCGTCCTCCAGTTCTCGATGCTGGTCACCTGCGTCGGCGCGGTCGAGGCGGTGTACGGGCCGGCCTACGCGAAGGAGGAGCTCGGCGGCGCCCGCGACTGGGGCCTGGCGATGGCGGCCTACGGCGTCGGACTGGTCGCCACCGGCCTCCTGATGGCCCGCTGGCAGCCGCGCCGGATCCTGCTGGCCGGCAACTGGGGCGTCTTCCTGTTCGGCCTGCCCGCGCTCGCCCTGGCGGTGTCCGCCCCGCTGCCGGTGCTCTTCCTGGCGATGTTCCTGTCCGGCGTCGGCGTCACCGTCTTCGGCGTCAACTGGATGATCGCGCTGCAGCAGGAGATCCCCCCGGAGGCGTTCTCCCGGGTCACCGCCTACGACGAGCTCGGCTCGCTCTCGCTGGCGCCGCTCGGCACCGCGCTCGCCGGCCCGGTCGCCGACCGGCTCGGCCTGTCCGGCGCGCTCGGGGCCTGCGCGGTGATCTCCCTGGTGCTCAGCGCCGCGGTGCTGCTGGAACCGGAGGTCCGCCGGCTCTCCCGGCGCCCGGCCGCCCCCGCCGCCGTACCGACCGCCGACGCGCTCCCGGCGCCCGCCGCCACCGGCTGAACCGCCCGGCGCACCCCGTGCGCCCCCGGATGCGCCCTCCGGCGGGAAACCGCCGGAGGGCGCGGCACGTCCGTCCAGGTGACGACGGATGAGACCAGGGGGACACCCGATGCCCAAGCCACTGCTGTTCCTGGACGTCGACGGCGTGCTCAACCCGGTCTGTCCCGGACCCGAGGCCGACTTCGACTCCCACACCCTGTTCGGCTACACCGTGCTGCTCTCCGCCCGGCACGGCACATGGCTGCGCGAGCTGGCCGACAGCTACGAACTGGTCTGGGCGACCACCTGGGGGAACGCACCGTCCTTGCACCTTGTTCCCGACCTGCGTAAACGGGCTAAGGTCGAAGGGGCGATCACCCACTACAGCAACCTGCTG
Organism: Kitasatospora sp. NPDC097605; assembly: GCF_040302725.1. NCBI lineage: Bacteria > Bacillati > Actinomycetota > Actinomycetes > Kitasatosporales > Streptomycetaceae > Kitasatospora > Kitasatospora sp. NPDC097605. The sequence goes on from NZ_JBEOSF010000018.1 coordinate 94,908, forward strand.
TGGGGGTTGGATGAAGCTTGACTCGGCCCGGTTGTGTCGGCGGCGGTGAGGGGGGTATTTCTTAGACATACCGGTTTCCGTCACGGTGGCGGGCCGGATGCCCGTCGGCTGTCGCCGCGATGTCTCCGCGCACCCCGCGTGGGTTCTTAGCCCCGGCCCGCCGCCCCCTTCGGTGGTGGAGCCTTCGGTGGGCCAGGAGGCGTCCCATGACGACCACCCCTCATCCCGCACGGCCGGGCCCCGAGACGGACTTCCTGGCCGGGATCGCCACCGTGGACGACGCGGTGGTGTGCACGCCCGCCGGCGACCTGCACATGGACAACGAACCCCAGCTCCACGCCGCGCTGAACCGGGCGCTCGCCCATGACCCCGCCGTGCTGGTGGTCGACCTGTCGAAGACCACCATGTTCACCTCCAGCGCCCTCAACGCCCTTCTCCGCGCCCGCCGGGACGCCGACCGGCACGGGGTGCCGCTCGTGCTGGCCGCCCCCGCCAAGCCGGTGCGCCAGGTCCTGCGGATCACCGAGGCCGACCGGGTCTTCCGCCTCTACCCGACCGTTCAGCACGCGCTGGCCTCCAGGGACCCAAACTGGCCCGCTGGTGATCGCCACGACGATGCCTAGTAGCCCCTTCGACCCCAATCCCGGAGCGGGTCAGGGCATCGTGGTGCGGTTGGGCAGGCGGATCGGGGACCACGGCATCCGGGGGCCTGCGGGGTTCACCGTCTCGGGGTGGGTGAGCTTCCACGACTTGAGGAGCTGGTCGTGCAACCAGACCGGGTCGCATCCGTACATCGCGCCGAGAACGGTCAGGCTCGCCCCGGCGCTGTACCGCAGGGCAACGGCCGGCATCACCGCCATGACCAGCTTCTTGATCATGGCTTCGCGCTCGGGCTCGGTGGCCGCCCACATAGGTTGCTCCCTGTATGGAAGGGCCCCCGCCCTATGGCTTCGGGGGAAGTCACAGGGCGGGGGCGTCCCGCCGCGAGGGGGTGAGCGGCGGGGGTGCGAGATGGTCAGAGGCGGGGCGGGGTGGTGTCGGCGGTCGCCTGGGGCGGTCGGATCGCGTAGGTGAGGAAGTTGGCGCGAACGCCGGTGAAGTTGAACCCGGCCTTGAGCAGGACGCGGCCGGAGGCCCGGTTGTCGGGGTGGTGCCGGGCGTGGATCTCAGGCAGCCGCAGATGGCCCAGCCCGAGGGCGAGCGCCTTGCGCACCCCCTCCGTGGCGTAGCCCTGCCCCCAGGCGTCGCTGCGCAGGATGTAGCTCACGGCGGCAACGGGGCGGACCAGGTGGAGCTTGACGACCCCGAGGAGGTCACCGTCCACGGTGAGGCCGAGGGTGTAGAGCGTGCGCGGGTCTCGCTTCGCCGACGCCACGGCAGCGGTTACGAACTCCGCGGCTTCGCGGGAGTCCATCGCTGCCCGGCCCAGGTATCTGACCGACTCGGCGCTGTAGATGCGTTGCACCGCGCTGGCGTCGCCGAGCACCAGTTCCCGAAGTTCGATCACTCGTCGGCCTTGGCGACGAGACCGGCCAACTCCGCGGCGGTCGGCCGGTCTTCGGCGGCACACAACAGGACGTAGCGCAGTCGGGCCTGGAGGGAGGGCCAGGGCATCGTGGTGGAGATCGGCACGGCGCGGTGGGCGATGGCCTTGCGCAGCTCCGACAGGGGCGTGTCCTTGCCGAGGCCGGCGGTCTCGTAGTCCAGGGGCCAGGCTCCGGTGACGCAGGTCCACAGGGTTGCGGCGAGGGCGTAGACGTCGGCGGGGAGTGTGGGGAAGACGGGTTGGGGGCCGTTCATGATCCGGGCGGCCAACTCGGGGGCGGTGAGGTGGATCATCGTGCCGTCGAACCGCTGCCACGGCGTGGTGCCCGTCTGGTGGGACCAGGCGAAGTCCAGCAGCCGGACTCCATCGTTGTGGATGCCGTGCTGCGGCTGGAGGTCCCCGTGCACCCATCCGGCCTCGTGGAGGTCGGCCACCGCACGGCACAGGGCGACGGTCCCGGCCAGGGCTTCGTCGCGTCCGCCGTCGTCCTTGCGTACCGGCCGGAAGAGGTCCCAGGTGGAGGGCCCGGCCAGCCATGGGGTCACGAGCCACGCGCCGCCGTCAAAGCGGCCAGCGGTCACGGTGTACCCGGGGAGCTGGTCCAGCACGGACGCTTCGTGCGTGGTGACCTCGGTGGCTTCGCCGGTGCCGAGCTTGATGCTCATGACGCCGTCCTGGCCGCTGGCCTTCCACACCGCCGAACTCCGCCGGTTGCTGATCTCCTCCAGCTCCACCGGCCCACAGACGGCCTCGGCCACCTTCAGCGCGACTCTGGCCTCGGGAGGGAACTCGCCCATTCTCGTACTGCCTTCCACTCGCAAGGGATCTTCTCGAAGACGTTCCGGCCGTCGTCCACCGCCACGGACAGCGCCATGGCCAGGCTGGGCGTGCGCTCCAGGAACGCCGGGTCCAGCGGCCGGACACCCGCCCGCACCGGGAGGAACGAGAACGGTGGTGGCGGGATGCTCTGTCCGCGCCGGCCGGTCTCGACCGCGCCTTGAGCGAACTTGCCGAACATGACCCCGACCGGGGCATACAGGTTCTTCAGCGCCCAGTGTGGCCAGGTCATCAGCTCTCGGTGGTCCGCGCCTTCGCACTGCCCGAGCAGCACGATGTTCTCGCACGCGAGGACCCCGAAAGCGCGGCCCATCAGTGGGCGCACCCATTCCGCGGCTTGCACGCCGGCGTAGAACAACTCCGCCTCTACGGCGTACCGGTGGCTGCCGGGGGTGATCTCGTAGACCGTCCACCCGGTCATGCCCCGGCGGGTGGACGGCTTCAGGAAGGGGCAGTGCTCGTGGAGTCCGGCGAGGTAGCCGTTCACGTCCACGCTGACGGGGTCCTCGGTGCGGGGCTCGATGAGGCGGAGCGCCCCGGCGGTGGGCCGGGACGCTCCGTCGAATGGTGCGGTGATCACAGGTGGGACGCCGCCGGGGCCACGTCGTCGCTGTCGCCGCCGGTGGGCGAGCAGTCCCACTCCGCCCAGACCTCGCCGGTGTCGCGGTAGCGGGCCAGGGCGGCGGTGTCGAGCGTGCCGTCGGCGCTGGTGAACCAGACCTCGGGCAAGGGGCCGTACGCCTCCTCGTACGCGGCCACCCACGAGATGTAGCCGTTGCCCGTGTTCTCGACGTGGGCCAGCTTGCGGCCGGCGTGCTGGAGCGCGAACGCGTCGTGCGCGGCCGGGTCCGCGACGAGGGTGTGCCACGCCGCGTCGATCGCGCCGGAGAACATCTGCGGGGCGGTGTCGCCCGCGTCGATCCGCCGCGCGGTGATGCTGAAGAACTTGCCCAGCTCGTCCAGCTCCACGGTGGAGCTGGGGGTGGTGGCGGTGCTCACGTGCATCTCCCATCGGGTTGGCTCTGCCCGGCCGGCACTGGCCGGGCAGTCGTGCGTGGTGCCCCGGCCCGTCGTCAACGTTCCGACGAGCCGGGAGTTCATGGGGCGCCCATGGGCGCGGCGTGACGGTCAGAAGCGGCCGGACGCGATGAGCGCGGTTGCCACGACCGCGAGCAGGACCAGCGCGACCGTCTGAGCGATGGCCACCGGCAGCGGCGTCGGAAGTCCGCGAGCGGCTCGGTCGGCAGCCACGCGGTACTCCTCCTGCCCGTCGTCCACAGCGGCCTACGCCGGGCGCTTGTCGAGCGCGGCCCGCATCGCGGCACGGCGCAGGGGCCTGCGGGCGAGGGCGATGCAGTCGTCGCAGATCGCGTGGCAGCTCGCCTCGGTGTCGCCGGGAGCCTGGAGCATGGTTCCGGCGCACACCAGCGTCTCGCGGTGGCAGACCCAGCAGGTGCCCTGCCGGTAGCCGTCGGGACGGTCCACCACCATCCCGTCGCCCGTGATCCGGACGGGCGTCGGCGGCGGGGTGCTCCCTCGGGCGGGCAGTGGCGCGGTCACGCGGACGGGCAGCGACGAGGCGTTCACTCCGCGGACTCCAAGTCGGCCAGGGGGACCATCTGCGGGTAGGGGTCGCTGGAGCCGTCCGGGTTGACCCAGGCGTGGCTGGCGAGCTTGCTCGGGGTCTCGGCGACGATGCCCGTCCAGCCGTCCGTGCGGTGCCGGACAGGGTCTCCCTCAATCACACTGTGCACAGTTGCGCCTCTCCATCTGGTCGGGGCGTGCGATGTGGTGGTGCTGGTTGTTGATCAGGTCGAGCGGCCGGGACGGTGGCGGCCGGTTCCTGCCACGACCACCGCGTCCTCGCCCGGGTGGGCCCTGACGTACTCGGCCGGGAGCAGGAAGCCGAAGCGCCCGCAGATGTGGCAGGCCCAGGTGTCGTCGGTGGGCGACGGGGAGTTGTACGTCGTCTGGAGGAAGCAGGCCGGGCAGAGCGGAGGCGGTTCCATCCGCTGGCGGGTGATCTCCTGCACGCGCTCACGCGGCCGATCTGCGGGCCGAACAGTCCCGGCAGGGGCAGGTGGAGAGCACGGCGTCCCGCTGGAGCAGGGAGCCCACCGAGGGGGCGCGGCCGGCGGGGTTGGCCGCCCTGTAGTCGTCCAGCGGGCTCCAACCGGCCGGAGGCAGGCTCAACTCGGATTTGCTCGGGCCGGTCACGACCTCGCGGTACTCACGCTTCGGGGTACGTCTCGCCATCGGTCTCTCCTCCTTCGCCGTGGCGGTGGGGGTGCGTGATAGACCGTAGGGAGTTGGCTACAGACGGTGCCACGAAGTTGCACGTGGTTGCACAGGTTCACCCGAGAGTGCTGCGAGCCTTAACGATCCGGCTCCGCGCTTCGGGTCCGTGAACTGCGAGCTTGGCCAGCTCGGCGAAGGCACGAAGGTAGGTGCGGATCTCACCAGGAGCAGTGACGTTGATCTCCGCTGTCAGCGTCTCGACCGCTACGAGGCTCTCGTCAAAGGCGTAAAACGCTTCAAGGGGCCAGACGGTCCGGCGGGCATGAAATGGGATAACTCCGACGGATACGTTCGGCAATGAGGAGATAGTGAGTAGGTGGTCGAGCTGGCCAGCGAGCGCTTCGTCGTCGCAGACGCCGTAGTAGAGAACGGCCTCCTCCAGGACTAGCGCAAACTGATGGCTAGCATCATGGAGGACGCGGGATCGCTTCAGCCTGGCCTTCACCGCGTCTTCCACGTCGTCCGGGGTGCCCTGGAAGGTCGTAATTGACCGAAGAAGTCCCGAGGCATACGGGGCCGTCTGCGTCATTCCCGGCATGACATTAGAGGCGTATACCTTAAATTTCTGTGTCCGCTGATAAAGCGGCAGCGTCTTTTGGTGCACCCTTCTCATGCCGTCGCGATGGAGATCCCGCCACTGCGTGTACATCGACTCGGCGCTACGGGACGCTGCGATCAGGTCCGCCGCTCTCTCCGCAGCACCGCAAGCGGTGCACCAAGCCCGGATGTCGCTATCCGATGGGACCGTAAGACCCCGGGCGATACGGGATGACTTGGACTTATGCCACCCACACCGTGCGGCCAGTTCAAGCCCTGTGAGCCCGGCGTCACGCCGGATCTGGTCGAGCTGATCGGCGAGCGCCTTCCGTGCGGCCTGGGCGCTGGAGAACGGAGACGAGGACATGAACTGGCCGGCCGTGGTGATTACTCGGCGAAACTGAAAGTCTCGTGAGGGATGGCACGCTCCCACACCGCATCGAAAGCTGAGACACAGCTCCGAGCCAAAGCGGGATCGTCACTTTGATCCGTGTGGACCCATCGACCATCGCCGTCGAAAATGTTGAATTGAACGACGCGGCCATCGAACAGCCAGAAGTCATTTACAGGCAAAAGAAGGTCGGAGGCAGCCCGACGGGGAAGCCACCTAACCTCTTCACCGCCGGCGACGTTGGTGAATGTAAAGGAGTGCTCGTACCGAATGTACTCACTGACGGGCTCCGAGATCACACGAGCCCGCCTGACGGAGACCCCGCTGGCGGTCACCTCCTGGACAAGGTCAAGCCAGGGCCTCCACCACGATGCCCGGTCAGCAGGATCGAGCCGGTGGCCGGCCTTCCATGCTCGGAAGCCTTTGTCCTCGTTGTCAACGGCGTAGATATCGCGAAGTTCCAGGTGGACCGCTGACTTCCGCGCAGACCTCAACAGATCAGCGAAGCTACTCAAGCTCTGCGACATCCAACGCCTCCTTGAGCGCCTTGGCCATGCGGCTGGGGATACGGACCACCGTCTCATGATCCGGAATCGGACCGTCAGCCAAGCACTCCGCCGTTGTGGCCTCGTCCAGCTTCCAGCCTTGGATGACGAAGTCCTTGGTGTCCGGGTCTACCCATACGGTGGGAGACCCGTGATCCCCCGACTTTTCGTCCTTCGCAACGAACCGTAGTGCCATCTGATCCTCCCGTGTCGAGCCGGTTGCGCTCAGTTGCAGACCTGAGCTGGCCCCCATACTCCGTCCTGATGGCTCGCCTTGTCAGGGGTTTCCGCTTCTGACGGATCGTTAGGTTAGGCACGTCGTTGCCGGACGTCCAACTACAAGGAGGGGTGGGGCCTGGTGTCGGCGGGCCGATCTCGACTCCGTCGGCTAGGAGCTGCTGCACGGCGGCCTCGGCGTGGTGCCGGTAGCGGTGGCGGGAGATGAAGTAGCCGTTCTCCCGGATCTCGTACGAGTCGTGGGCGAAGTCGGTGGTGTTGAGGGTGACGACGAGGCGGCGGTCGTGGCCGGAGCCGGTGACGGTCCAGCGGCCGGCACCCTCCGCGGACCACGACACGTCGATGTCCGCCCCGGTGCGGGCCCGCTCGGCGCGCTCGCGCTCGGCCCACGCGTCGGCCCGGCGCTGGCGCTCGGCGGCCAGTTCGTCCTGGTGCCGCTGCTCGGCCTGCTCGCGGAGGCGGACGAGTTCGGCCCGGGTCTCGGCCTGCTGGCGCTGGAGCTGGGCCCAGAGCTGGCGGGCGGCTTCCTGGCGTCGCCGGTCCTCCTGGCCGCCGGGGAGCGGGGGCAGGGCCTGGGGTTCGTGGCGGGCGGGCCAGGGTTCGGCCAGCTCGGCGCGGTGGGGCTGCCAGATCTTGAGCATGGCGCGGCCGTCGGCGGTGGCCCACACTTCGCCGTGCTCGTCCTGGCGGAGGAACCCGGCCTTGATGACCAGCTCGACCACCTTCCGGCGCACCCGGCGGCCCTTGGCCCCGAGGCGGCCCCCGGCCGGCACCAGGCGGTAGCCGGAGCCGTCCCACCAGACCCCGCCGTCGGGGTCCTCCCTGGTGGCCGCCGCGACGAGGGCGTACACCCTGCTGGTCCACCCCGACTTCTCGCGGGCCTCCTCGGTGCGCAGGGCCACGACGAACCGGCGGAACTCGGCTTCGTGCTCGTCCGCGTGGAGGCGGGCGGCGAACTGGGCGTCGTCGCGGTGGGCGTGCTCGTCGCCGACCTGGGCGGGGCAGCCGGTGTAGCGGTCGCCGCAGTCCAGGCACCACACCTTCCCGCCTTCGCCCCGGTAGCCACCGGGGCCGACGCCGACCGGGCACGGGTTGCGCAGGCCCCAGTCCAGGGCGGTTCCGCCGCCGGGTATCCAGGGGGCTCGGGCGGGGGTGGTCACTGGTGTCTCCTGCGTTGTGCGGGGGCGCCCAGGTGGTCACTCTGGGCGATGAGGTGGGTTACACAGCGTAGGGGTCTATGTCATTATGTCTTTTTTAGTGACATTCTAAAAAGAACATAGACATAGCCTCTAAGGGTGGGGCTCGAACCAAAACAGGGTCCGACACCCGGCATTGCGACACGGGCCCCACCCCGGGGAGGGGGTGGGGCCTGGTGCCGGCGGCCGGTCAGTCGGTGCCCATGGCGTCCAGCCACTCCCCGGCGTCCATACCGTCGAGCGTCGGAAGGCCGTTGCGGAAACGGATGTCCCGGGCCTCCAGGTCGAGCTGGAGCAGCCGGCCGACGTGCAGGCACTCGCGCACGACGAGGCCACGGAAGGTGGCTTCGGCCCGGACCCGCGCCTCGTCCCCGAAGTAGCGGCGGGGCTGGTCCCCGGTGAGCATCCGGCCGGCCGCACCGAGGGGCTGGCGCTCGACGGTCCACGTGCCCTTCGCGTCGGGGGCGGCGGTGAACCGCACGCTCATCTCCGGCCGGTCGGCGGTGCGGGGGTAGGTGAGGGTGTAGGCGGTGGCGGCGGGCACTGGTGTCTCCGTGGTGGTCGGGGTGGCGGGGGCGGGGTCTGGTGTCACGGCTGGACGAGCGCGGCGCAGGCCGGGCAGAGCGGGTCACCGTTGAGCGCCCAGTCCGAGGTGAGCGGGGTGTCCGGGGCGCACAGCGCCCGGCGGTCGGCGTGGTCCACCAGGGCGACGTGCGGGGCGGTGCCGGGGGCGGCGTAGCCGAAGGTGTGAGAGCGGGGCAGGTCCATGACCCGCAGCGGCTCGGGGACGACGTGCACGGGGGTTCCTTCGAAGGGGGCGGGTGGGGCCTGGTGCCAGCGGGCGGTCAGCCGTGCTCGGTGGCGAGGTGCCGCTTGCGGGTCTCGTCCACGTACGTCTTCACGGCACTGCGGGTGGTCCACCCGCAGGTGCACTCAGCGGTGGAGTACGTCCGGCCGGGGCAGCCCTCGGTCAGCGGCTTGCCCGTGCTGGTGTGCTTGTGGGCGGGCGGGCACGCGGAGCCGTCGGCGTGGTGGTCGGTGCGGGGCGCCCGGGGCTTGTCCGCGGGGGTGTCCTCTTTCGGCCGGCGGCCGGGGCTGCCCATCGGGACGAGGCCGAGCCGGGGTGCCTCCCGCTGTTCGGCGTCCCACTGCTCGGGGGTGAGGGCGTCACCGACGCAGACCGGTTCGGCGTGGTCGAACCAGGTCTCCCAGTCGGCAGTGACGATGCGCTCGGCTTCGCGCTGGGCGGCTTCGGGGCTGGAGGCGATGACGGGGACGACGTGCACGGTGATCAGGTCGACGGGGACGACGTACCGGCCCGGTCCGGCCGGGGCCACGGGGGTGGGGCCTGGTGCCAGCGTCGGCTGCGCGGCCTGGCGGACGTCTTCCGCTTCGGCGGCGTTCTGCGCGTCGCCGACCTCTCGGACGACGGCAGCGAGGCGGGCCCGGGTGACGCCGAACTCGGCGGCGGGGACGAGGCCGCCGTCGACCAGGCCGAGCAGGCTGTGCAGGTAGTCCGCGAGTACGCCGCTCAGCTCGGCGGTGAGGGTGACGACGACGCTCACCCCCTTGCCCCGCTTGACGCGGGTGGCGCGGGTGTACAGGGCTTCGGCGACGTCGTGCTCGACGCTGCCGGGGCGGCCGTCCTGGAAGGCGTCGCGGTCTTCGAGTGCGGCGACGAGGGCACCGGGGAGGCTGACGGTGGTGATGGTGGGCATGCGCTGTTCCTTCGGCTGCTCGGGCGGGGGGCGGGGCCTGGTGTCTGACCGGCCTCGGCACGGTCCGGAGGGGGGTCCGGGCCGCACCGGGGCGGGTCAGGCCGCCAGTTCGGTGCTGTTGACGAGCAGGCCGGGCAGGCAGTCTTGGAGCAGCGCGGGAACCATCTCGGTGGCCTTGTCGCGCATCCACGGGTGGCCGGGGGCGGTGGCGATGGCGAAGGGCTCGCCTCCGTCGGCGGGGACGACGACGCGGAAGCGGGCGCGGACGCCGTCGCGGACGGCCGGGCGGAGCAGGCCGAGCACGCTGGGGTCGGTGTCGCTGGCGACGCCGTACCGGACTCGGCCGTCGGGCTCGGTCCAGCGCTGCCAGCCCGCGCCGGGGGTGCGGGTGCGGCTGGGCTTGGTCCGGGGGCGGGGCCCGGGGCCGATCTTCACCGCGCGGCCGGGGCTGCTGAGCGTCGGCAGGTCCAGCGCGGTCTGGACGGCCTTCGAGTGCTTGGCCTGTGCGCCGCGTCCGGCCGGGGTGGTGACGGTGACGGTCTCGGCGGGGCCGTCCTCGCGGGGCAGGCGGAGCGTGGTCGTCAGGGTGGTGCTGTTCACGGCGCTGTTCCTTCGGTGGTGCGGGAGGGGGTGGGGCCTGGTGCCAGCCGGGGTGGGGCCTGGTGCCTACGCGGCCAGCTCGGCGGCGGGCACGGCGGCGGGCAGTGAGGCGGTGAGGGCGCGCAGCACGGCCTCTGCCATGTCGGCGGTGAGGTGCGAGCACGTGATCTCGATCCCGCTGAAGCGGGCGCGGCTGACCTTGACCTCGGCGTGCGGTGACCGGAAGGACGTCCCGGGGCCCTGGTTCCAGCGCAGGGTGCGGACGTTGTCCTCGCCGTTGCGCCGGTTCGCCTCCCCCGGCGGCCGGCCGGTGGTCAGGGGCACGCGCTTCAACTGGCGGGCGATGGTGTCGACCTCGTGGACGTCGGTCAGGTGCCGGTGCTGGCGGGCGCTCATCTCGGCGACTGCCGCGTCCAGGACGGGCAGCAGTCGCCGCTGCACGTCGCGGGCGACCTGGGCCCCGCTCTTGGCGCGGGTGACGGTGATGTCCCCGGTCTCGATGTCGTGCCGGTAGTAGTAGGTGGTGCTGTCGGGCAGGACGCCGTGCAGGTTCCACCGGCCGGAGCGCAGCCGTTCCTGCTGGATCAGGATGCGGGCCCCGTCCTCGGCGCGGACGAGTTCGGCGCAGGGGTGCCAGTCGGGTATCCGGCGGGGGTCGACGGTCCACTCGTCGGGCCCGAGGGCCTGGACGGTTTCTTCGGCGAGCGCCAGCAGCTCGGCGCGCAGGGGGGGCGAGGTTGTCACGGAGGGCGGTCACGGTGGCGCTGTTCCTTCGGAGTGGAGGGGGTGGGGCCTGGTGTCAGCGGCGCGCGGTCACGCGGCCAGCACGTGCAGCGGCTTCGCGTCGCGGACCTCGGGCTCGTGGCCGTGGCTGTAGCCGTCTTCGCGCTCGTCGCTCTCGAAGATGTCCAGCGCCTCGGCCTCGGCCTCCTCCGCGCTGTCGGCTTCGACCTCGTACTCGTAGGTCTCGGTGAAGTCGATCCGGACGGTGTAGCGGGGCACAGCGGTCTCCTACGGGTGGTGGGGGTGGGGCCTGGGCCCGGCAGGCGTCAGGGCGTGCCGGATGCCGGCCGCGGGGCGTCCCGGCGGGCGCCCGGGGGCGGGGCCTGGTGTCAGCGGCTCAGGAGGCCGAGCAGGCTGACCAGGTCGGCCCGCAGGCCCGCGAGTTCTTCGCGCAGCGCGGCGTTCCTGGCGGTGACGGCCGCGACGCTGGCGCGCAGCTCGTCCAGCTCAGCGGGGTCCAGCTCGAAGCCGTCCGGGTCGCTCACGCCGTGACGCCGACGGGGTGGGCCCTGGTGTACTCGGCGCGGGCGGCGTGCCCGGCCTTGCTGAGCCGCCACGCTCCGGGGACGGTTCCGGGGGTGAGGTACCCGGCCTCGGCGAGTCGGGCGCTGGCGGTGCCGTCCGGGTCGGCGATGTCGGCCATGATCCGGTCACCGTCGAACCAGCGGGACAGGAGCGCGAAGTCCTCGGCGCTGATCAACGGAACCTCGCCCGGGGTGTACTCCAGCTCGGCGACGAACGCTTCCAGCTCGGCGGTCAGGGTGAGCAGCAGTGCCCGGCAGGCGTGGGCCCGCTCGTTGTCCATCTCGTCCACGTCGCCCATGTACTTGTCGTCAGCGGGCTGGTCGGGGAAGTCGCGGTTGTCGTACGTCGGGATGTCGGTGAACGCGTCCTCCCAGTTCTGTTCGTGGCGGTAGACGCGGGCGGCGACGGCTTCGAGACGGGCAACGGTGGCGTTCACGGTGGCGCTGTTCCTTCGGGAGTCGGGAGGGGGTGGGGCCTGTGCCCAGGGCGGAGGCTGGTGTCAGCAGGCGTGGGCGGTGAGCGTGTTGTCCGCCGCGCAGATCAGTTCTTCGAGCTGCTGGCCGAACTGGTCGGGGGCGGGGCGCTCACAGGTGCTGCACACCGGCTCGGCGTACTCGACGTCAAGGCCGATGACGGAGAGCGCCGGGGGCAGGCTGGCGGCGGCGTGGACGACCCGCAGGAACACCGGGACGGTGACGACGAGGGTTCCGCCGCACGGGCAGCGCAGGAGCGGGGCGGGGGTCGGGGTGGTCATGGCGCTGTTCCTTCGGGAGGGGGTGGGGCCTGTTGCCAGAGCGGCCACGGCGGGGGCCGGAGAACGTCCGGCCGCCACCGAAGCGGCTCAGACCTCAAGGCCCTTGAGCGCCGCGTCCCACGGCTCCATGGCGGCGGTGATCAGCCGGTCCACGTGGTCCCCGGCCGCCCGCCCGCATTCCTTGCAACTGACGGTGGCCGACTCGATGCCGACCCCGTAGACGTAGACCCCGGGGGTGCCGTCGGGGCGGCGGTAGATCTCGAACCACAGGGGAGCTGCGGACTCCAACACCCCGCCGCAGTCCTCACAGCCGTACTCGTCGGTGCTGGCGGTCACTTCGTGGTCGGGCAGGTCGGCGACGAGGGCGGCGAACTGCTCGTTGGTCTCGGCGGGGGTGGGGTTCGGGGTGTTCTCGGGCATGGCTGTGCCTCCGGCTGGCGGTTGGGGGGTGAGGGGGTGGGGTCTGGTGTCTGTGCACCCTTGGCGGGGGCCCGACGGGCGGGCCGGGCCGCCACCAGGGGGGCACAGCTCAGAGCGACCGGAAGACGTAGTTGCCCGCTGTGTGGGTGTAGTCGCACTCCCACGCGATCATGTCCAGCGCGGGCCGCCACCCCCGGCAACTCTCCAGCGCGGCGCGGTACTCGGCGTCCGTCTCCATGAGCTGGTCATGGGCGAAGTTCTCCAGGTCGACCCACTCACCGCAGTACGCGGCTTCGAAGGTCTCGACGGCGTACTCGGCGTTGCCGACGTACGCGGCGTAGGCGGTCAGGGCTTCCAGCTCGGCGAACAGTCCGGCGTCCTCGGCAAGCTCGGTCAGGTACTCGGCGGTGCGGCTCACGGTGGTTCTCTCTCGGGTCGGTGCGGGGCGGGGGCGGTCAGACGCTGTCGGGCGCGTCGAACAGTTCGCTGATCAGGAGGTCCAGCGGCTCGCCCTGCTCGCGCATGTCGCGGAACGCGTCGAACATCGCGTGCACGTCGTCCGGGTGGTCCATGCCGAGCTTGGCCAGGTTGGGCCAGTAGCCGGACAGGCGGATCATGTCGGTGCGGGTCATGGCGGTACGTCCGTTCTGTGGTACGGGAGTTGAGAAGGTGGAGGGGGTGGGGCTTGGTGCCTACGCGGCCCGGCCGTAGACGGCGCGGTACCCGGCGCGGGAGCCCCGCACGATGGCGCGGACGTCCTCGCGGTACGCGGCCCCCTGCTCGGTGGCGTAGCCGTCCAGGTAGGGCTGGAGAACGGCCGTCAGCGGCTCGCCGTGGCCGTACACGGTGTAGGCCCGCCACGGGTCGGCCCCGGGGATCGGCACGGTGGTGGCCGTGGCCGGGCGCGACTCCTCCAACGCGCAGTCACGGCAGAGGAGTTCACCGCACCGGGTGGTCATGGGGGTGAGCCACTTGTCACAGTCGGAGCACGCGACGTACCCGAGGGTTTCCAAGGCGTCTTCGATCATGGCCATGGTGATGTCACCGGGGGTCGGGCAGTCGAGTTCCCGCAGGATGTCCTCACCGTCGACGCCGTCCGGCAGGGTGACGGGTGATCCTTCGATCTCTTCGACCATGGCGGCGTGTTCCCGCGTGCTGTGGTCGTCCTCGTCCAGCAGGGGGTATCCGGCCAGGCTGTCCGCGATCCGGCGGGCGGCGTCGCTGGCCAGGAACGAATCGGCGTCGTAGGCGATCCCCTCTCCCAGGGTGTCCCACAGCCCCCCGCACTCCCCGGCGGCGTCCGCCATGATCCGGCACGCGGCGGCCCAGTTGGACTGTGCGCGGACGGCTTGTGCTTCGTGCTGGTAGCGGCACTCCCCGTCCTCCAGCAGGGCCCCCGTGCCGTCCATGACCATGCCCACCCGGGCCCATCCGTGGGCGTCCGCTTCGGACTCCATGCGGGTCACGAAGTCGTACCGGTGGACGTGCTGGCCGGTGGCGGTGAGGAGTTCGTCAGTCAGGGTCGCGCTCATGATCGTTCCTTGCGTGGTGCGGGTGGTCAGCGGGTGGTGGAGAGCCAGTCGCAGGCGTACGCGCTGCCCTGGTCGCAGGCGTCCTGCATGCCGGTCGCCCACCCGTCGTTGAAGGCGGTCACCTGCGCGCCGCTGTCGGGCGCGGGCGGCTCGTTGAAGGTGTGACCGGTGACCCACCCGCCGAGGGCGGCGGCGGTCAGGGCGAGCACAGCGAGGATGCGGCGGCGGTTCATCGCGGGGGTTCTCCGGGGGTGAGTCGGGCGGGTCAACGACCGGCGCGGTTGCGGCGGTTGCGGCGGCGGGTGGGGATCTCGGCGCGGTCGCGGTCGTAGGCGTTGACCGGGGCGGGGGCGACAGGGGCCGCAGGGGGCTCGGACGGGCCCTGTATGGCCCGCTTGACCAGTCCGGGCACCTGCCGGACCCCGTGGGCGACAAGGGCCGCCAGGAGGGCCGCAGCGAGCCCCCCGCCCCAGTTGCCGGTCTGCCACGGGGCACCGGCCAGCAGCATGACCAGCCCGAGGGCGGCGGGGATTCGGTGGTTACGCATCGTGATCTCGTTTCGCTCGGCCGGTTCGTTCTGGGGGCAACACTGCCCGACTGTCACAGCGGATGTCCAATGAGAAGTACGTGACCTGCATCACATAGATGAGCATGCTCGTTCTCGCCAAGGCGGAAGACGCGCGCGCACGCGAAGCGACGCCAATTCCGTTGTCAGGCAAGGGATTTGGCGTGGTCGTGGCGGCGGTTCGGCGGTCGTGACGGGGCACCCGGGGGGTGCCTCCCGCGTGCGTTCCTTTACTGCCCGGAGCGTCATAGCAGCCGAGATCCGATACGAACGCCGGCCGACCCCTTCTTCCGGATCATTAACGCAGTGTGACCAGCAGTGATGAACTCAGCGCTACGCACTGATTGCGGAGAGTGAGGCCGCGGGCGTCGGCGGTGTTAACCGGGCGGCCTTAATACAGGTGGAGGCAGCTACCGCGCGCGTGCGCGCTCCCGATGCTGCGGCACGCCGGCCTGCCTCCTCCCGTAGCCCCGCCAGGGCAACGCTCCCCGACCGGCCCTCTCTCCCCGGTCGAGGTCGAGCACCTGGCGGGGCCCTGCGCTCAAGGAGGTTGCCGTGCCCGCGAGTTCACGCCGGACGACCCCGCTCCCCCCGCACTGGGCCCGCCTTCGCCGCGCGGTGATGAACCGCGACTCGTGGCGCTGCCAGCACGTCCGGTACGACACGGGCGAGCTGTGCGGCGAGCCCGCGCGCCACTGCGACCACATCGTCCCCGCCTCCGAAGGCGGCTCCGACGCGCCGGCCAACCTGCGCGCGCTGTGCGACTGGCACGTCCTGCGCAAGGACGCGGCCGACGCCGGCCGAGCCCGCCGCCGGGCCGCCGCGGACCGCTGGCAGCCCGCTCGAAACCGCCGACGCCACCCCGGGGAGGTCCGTTGAACGTCGACCCGACCGAGAAGGACGCGGCGAAGATCCGCACCGCGCTGGTCGAGCTGTACGAGACCGAACTCGACCTTGAGCCGACCGACCTCGCGCTGATCGACGTCGCCGCGCCGATGCTCGCCCGCGCGGCCCAGCTCGACGCCGTGGTGCGCCGTGAAGGCCAGATGATCCCCGGCGGCAACCGCGCCGGAATGATGGTCCTGCACCCCGGCATCGCGCAGGCCCAGCTCAGCCGCACGCAGGCCGCCGGCCACCTCGCCCGAATCCGCGGTGAGGGCGACGGCCCGAAGCGGGGCCACAACGCCCGCGACGCCGTGGGCGCCCGCTGGGGAAACCGCGTCTGAGAGAGGAGCCCGCCGTGGCACGCCGCAAGGCAGCACGGGCCGCAGGCCCCTCGGACGAGTCCCTGCGCATCGCGCGGACGATCACCTACTACCAGACGTGCCTGGACGCCGCCGTGCCGCACGAAACGGCCCGGGAGCTGTGGGCCCACGACATGACCCGTCCCTTCAAGGCCGGGGTGCACGTCTCCACCGCGATGGCCCGCGCCCTGGAGCTGCGCGCCCGCCAGGAGGCAGCCCAGCCGTAGGAGGTGGCCGTCCTGACCATCACCTACGAGCCGGTTCGCACCATCGCGGACACCGTCCCGCACCCGCACCGCACCCTCGCGGGTGAGCTGCTGCGCTGGAGCGCCTACGCGTTCCGGCCGGACTGGAAGTACACCCCCGAGCAGTGCAGAATCCTCGCCCGCTGGTACGAGCTGCGCGACGACGCCGTTCCCGAGGACCCCAACGACCCCGAGACCTGGGGCAGGGCCTTCAGGTGGGAGTCCGGCACCCTGCGCCGCCTCAAGGGCTGGGGCAAGGACCCGAAGATGGCGAGCGTCTGCGCGATGGAGTTCGTCGGCCCGTGCCGCCTGGTCGGCTTCCGCGCCGACGGCTCGCCGATCGGCGGACCGCCCCAAGAGGCGTGGGTGCAGATCTTCGCCACGGCGGC
This sequence comes from Kitasatospora sp. NPDC097605, assembly GCF_040302725.1. Lineage (NCBI taxonomy): Bacteria > Bacillati > Actinomycetota > Actinomycetes > Kitasatosporales > Streptomycetaceae > Kitasatospora > Kitasatospora sp. NPDC097605. Next base: position 111,270 of record NZ_JBEOSF010000018.1, read on the forward strand.
CGGCCAGAACGTCAACACCATGTCCGCGTTCTCCACCATCTTCAGCCAGGCGGCCATCGACCGGTACCAGATCAAGTTGGGCCAGGAGGTCTGCTACGCGATCCAGGCCGACACCGACGGCCGGCAGTGCCGACTGGAGGCGAAGGCCAGTTCCTTCCGCGCTGCGGAGGGCGGGCGCCCATCGTTTTCCCTGCTCAACGAGACGTGGCACTGGGTCCAGGCCACGGGAGGCCCCCGCCTGGCAGCCACAATTCGCCCCAACAGCACCAAAGTTGGCGGCCGGACGATGGAGATCACCAACGCCCCGGTCATCGGCGAGGAGTCGGTGGCCGAAGGCACCTGGTACGCCTTCCAGAAGCAGCGCGACGGGATCAATAGGGACGCGGGTATCTACTACGACTCGGTGGAAGCCCCTCCCGGGGTCGACCTCGCCGACGAGGACCAGCTGCGCGCCGCGATCCTGTGCGCCCGGGGCGACTCGGTGTGGATCAACCCCGGCCGGGTGATGAAAGACATCTGGTCCGCGTCCACCACCGAGGACGAGTCCCGCCGCAAGTACCTCAACCAGCTCTCCAGCCACGATGACGCCCTGGTCGACCGCGACACCTGGGACCTGGCCACGGTCGAGGCCGCGGACGGCATCCGCCCCGGCGAGCGCATCGTGCTCGCCTTCGACGGCGGCAAGACTGACGACTCAACTGGCCTTCTCGCCATGCGAGTTCGGGACAAGATGGTCCAGAAACTCGCGCTGTGGGAGAAGCCCGACGGCCCGGCCGGCAAGGGCTGGGAGGTCGACGGCACCGAGGTCAACGACATGGTGGCCCACGTCTTCAAGCGGTACACCGTCGTCGGCTTCTTCGCCGACGTCGCCGGGTGGGAGTCCTACGTCGCCGACTGGTCGGAGAAGTACGGCAAGCACCTGCTGATCAAGGCGTCCGGGAAGTCGACGGTCGGCTTCGACATGCGCGCCAACCAGCGCGAGATCACCACCGAGCACATGGCGATGGTCGGGGCGATCGAGACGGTGGCCCTGCCGCACGTGCGCGACTACTCCCTGACCCGCCACGCCCTCAACGCCCGCAAGAGGCCCAACCAGTACGGCATCGGCTTCGGCAAGGAGTCGCGCGAGTCGAAGCTGAAGGTCGACTTGTACGCATGCATGGTGATCGCCTGGATCGCCCACCGCCGCCTCACCGAGAGCGGCAAGCTCAAGCCCCAGAAGGCCCCCGGCCAGCTACAGACCCGAGGAGGGTTCTGATGTCCCTCCCCGTCGTCGTCAAGCGTGCCCGGCACGCGAAGGACCTGATCGACCGCGACTTCGACCGGCTCAACCTGGTCGACCGCTACGCCCAGGGCGCCCACCGCGCGCCGTGGATGCCGAGCAAGGCCAACGCCGAGTTCAAGGACTTGGTCAAGCGGAGCATCGTGAACGTCTCCGCTTTGGCGGTGGAGGCCCCGCTGAACGCCCTGCGCGTCTCCGGCTTCCGCAGGCCGGGCTCGGGTGAGAACGCCTACGAGTGGCGGTACTGGCAGAAGAACCGGCTGGACGAGCGGCAGAACGCCGTCCACCGGGCCGCGCTCACCTCCGGGGCCGCGTACGCCGTGGTCACCCCGGACCCGCGCAAGGGCCGCAAGGAACCGCAGATCCGTGCCTACGACGCGATCAGCACGGTGGCTGTCTACGCCGACCCGGCATGGGACGAGTTCCCGGTGTACGCGCTGCACGTGCCCGAGCAACAGCCGGACGAGGACCGCACGCTGGGCTTCCTGTGGGACGACGTCGCCCGCTACACCGTCGACCTGGACGCCGAACCGGGCTCCGCGGTGCTCACCTCCGAACCGCATGGCATGGGCGTGTGCCCGGTCGTGCGGTTCTCCCCGGCCGTGGACCTGCGGGGCCGCACCCGGGGCCTGGTCGAGCCGCTGATCACTTCGCAGGACCGCCTCAACCAGCAGACGCTTTCGCTGCTGCTCAATGAGCACTGGGGCGCGCACGCGATCCGCTTCGCCACCGGCCTCGCGCCGGCCGAGCGGCTGGACCCCGAGACCGGTGACCCGATCCGCGACCCGGAGACGGGCGAGCCGGTGTACGACGTCCCCTCGCTGGACCCGTCCACCCTGCTGATGGCGCCCAACTCGGACGCCCGGTTCGGGCAGCTCCCCGCGATGCCGACCGGCGATCTGCTGGCCTCCCGCCGCCAGAGCATCGAAGAGATCATGGGCATGGGCGACGTGCCGCCGCACTACCTCGCCGGGTCGAACCTGGTGAACCTCTCCGCCGATGCCCTCGCGGCGGCCGAGACCTCGTTCAAGAGGTTCCTGAGCACGCTCCAGGACTCGCTGGGCGAGTCGTGGGAGTCGGTGTTCCGGCTGTGCGCGCTGGTGGCCGGCCGGGGCGAGATCGACCAGGACGAGAGCCAGGTCGAGTGGGCCGAGAAGGCAACCCGCAGCCTCGCCCAGGCCGCCGACGCGATGGTCAAGCTGATGCAGGCCGGCGTGCCGCTCGGCGTCGCGCTGCGCAAGATCCCCGGCTTCAGTCAGGCCGACATTGACGAGGCGGTGAAGGCCGCCGAGGAGGCCGCCCGCAAGGCGGAGCAGGCCGAGGCCGAGGCCCTGAAGCAGCAGAAGGAGGCGGCGAACCGTGGCGTGGACTCCGAGAACCGCCGAGATCCTGCGGGCGGTGGCCGCGTACCAGCTCGCGCAGGAAGCGCTGGCCGCTGAGTTCTCCGGCCGCTGGGCCGAGGCCCTGGCCGCCGTCGAGGCCCGCCAGATCGCCGGTTCGCTGACCGAGCTGGAGGCCGCCTACGTCGCGGCGATCCGCGAATCCGCGGCGGCCTCCTACGCGCTGTCCATCGCCTTCTACCGGCTGGTTCGCGCGCTGGAGACCGGCCGCGTGGTCGGCGGCCCCGGCTACCGCCCGGGTGCCTCGCTCGGCTCCCTGTGGGTCGACTTCAACCGTGCCACGGGCAAGCGGACCGGCTCCGGACCGTCAACGCCTCTGCCCGTGGACACCCGAAACCCCTTCCCCGCCGCCGACCCGGCGCGCGAGGCCCGCAGGGCTGCGGAAGCGTTCCGCCACCAGGTCGCCGACCGGGTGGAGCGCCACGAGCGCGAGCGCCCGGCCCGTGAGGGCTCGGCCGCGCTGGACGACCCGGAGCTGGTGGCCTGGGAGCGCGAGTTCCTGGAGTCGCTGAAGACCGGCGGCAGCGGGGCGGGCGGGATGCTTGTCCAGGACGGCGGCAGGGACGCGGTCCACATCGCCCTTCAGGACGACCCCGGGGCGATCGGCTACTACCGCAAGACCGACGACTCGCCCTGCTACTTCTGCGCGCTGATGGCCGGCCGAGGCGCGGTCTACAAGTCCAAGCGCACCGCCGCGTTCGGCGCACACCCGCACTGCCACTGCCAGGCCGTCCCGATCTTCTCCCGCCGCTACCAACTCCCCGCCGAGAACGACAAGTTCACCCGGATGTGGCGCGACTTCGGGGGCGGATCGCTGGCCGACTGGCGCACCTACTACCGCACGACCACGAAGACCTAGGAGAGAGCTTGACCGAGCAGACCCCGACGCCGTCCGAGGCGGTCCCCGGCGGCGTGGTGAACCCGGCCACCCCGCCCGCGCCCGAGCAACCCGAGGAACTGACCGACAGTCAGGAAAACTCGAGCGAGGCGACCGGCGAGCAGGCCCCGGCCCCGACGCCGACCGAGCCGGACTACAAGGCGCTGTACGAGAAGATGCAGGCCGACCTGGACGCCACCCGCGAGCGCTCCACCGAGGCCGGCGTCGAGGCGGACGAGCTGCGAGCGCAGGTCGCCCAGCTCCAGGAGCAGGCCCTTCGGGACCGGATCGCCGCCGAGTACGCCCTGCCGCCGGTCCTGGCCGCCCTGGTCCAGGGCGGTGACGAGGACACCGTCCGCAAGCACGCCGAGGCCCTGGCCGCCGTCGCCGCCCCCAAGCCGCTGCTGGGCGCGGGCGGTCTGACCCCGCACTCCGAGCCCGACCCGTACAAGGGCCTCGCCGAGAAGCTGCGCCAGCGCCGCTACGGCATCTGAAGAAACGTTTCACCTAGGCCGCCCTGCCCCCGGGGCGGCTTTCCGCTACCCCGAGGAACAGCGCCATCAGCACCAATCCCGCACGTGCCAACGCCTTCCAGAACCCGGACAAGTTGGTCCAGCAGGCCGTCGCCAACCTGAAGGACTCCGTGGTCCTGGCGTCGATGTTCGACCGCCGCGCCGCGTCCGAGTTCGTCAACGCCACCGGCCAGGTCATCAACATCCGCCGCCCCGCCCGCCTGAAGGGCGCGGAGGAGGCCATCGACGCCAAGCGCAAGTTCAACGACACCTCCACCTGGATTCAGTCGGAGAACCTGAACGAGGGCCTGCTGACCGTCAAGCTCGACACCCACGCGTACTCCGCGGTGGACCTGAGCGACGCCGAACTCTCGCTCGACCTCCTGAGCTTCGGCGAGCAGGTCATGGTGCCGCAGGTCGACTCCATCACCGAGCGCCTGGAGAACAAGGTCGCCAGCGCCATGACCGAGTTCCCCGAGGTCGCCACCACCGCGAAGATCCCGGTCGACCTCACCAAGGCCACGAGCGACGAGGCAGCTGGCCAGATGATCCGCAAGGCCCTCGCCCGCCTGCGCGTCCAGCTCAACAAGGAGAACGTCCCCGCCGAGGGCCGCACCGTCGTGCTCGGCTCCGAGGCCGCGTTCTACCTGCTGAACTCCCCGAACGTCCTCTCCGCGTCCGAGCACGCCGACGGCGGCGCGGCCCTGAAGGAGAGCACCCTCGGGCGCATCCACGGCTTCAAGGTCGTGGAGACCACCAACGGCGTGCTCAACCCGCTGGCCGTATACGCCTTCCACCGCAGCGCGATCCAGCTCGTCTCCGGCGCACCGTCGGTCCCGGAGTCGGCGAAGGGCGGCCGGCAGTCCGCCGACGGCTTCGCACTGCGCTGGATCAAGGACTACAACAGCGGTGCCGCGATGGAGCGCTCGTTCCTCTCCTCCTACTGGGGCGCCAGCCTGGTCACCGACCTGAAGAAGGGCGAGACCGACTGGTCCAAGCCCGCCAACCTGGTCAAGGTGCGCGGCGTGAAGGTCACCTTCACCGGCGAGCCGAAGCCCGCCACCCCGGCCGCGTGAGCACCGCCGGGCTGACGGTCGCCGCGCTGTTCGCCCGGCTCGGCAAGCCCGCCCCCGAGCCCGCTACGCCGGACTGGGAGCGGGCCTCCGCAGCGATCGAGGACGCGTTCTGGGTGATCGCCGCCCAGGGGCACCGGGCCTGGTCGCCCGAGCGGCACCCCCCGGTGATCCGCTCCCTGGCCCTGGCCGTGGCGGACCGCCGCTTCCGCAACCCCGAGGGGTACGTGCAGGAGCAGGCCGGAGAGGTGAGCTACCGCATGTCGGACGGCTCCCCGGTCGGCCTGGCCCTCACCCGGGGCGAGGTCGCCCTGATCGAGCGAGTGGCCGGCCGCTCCGGGCTGCGCTCGGTGCAGGGCCGCCGCGAGGTCGCCTCGCGCGGACTGCGCACCGGCTACCCCTTCCCCGACCCGGTGGACTCCCGGGGGCCGGTGTGAGCCTGCTGGAACGCGGCCGGACCCGGGTGACCGTCCACACCGTCCGGTACGTCGATGACGGCTACGGCGACCGTCGGCCGGCACCCGGGCCGAGCACCACCTACTCGGCGTGGGTCGCCCCCGTCGGTGACGCCGCCGGGTGGCGGGCCCCGGTCGGGGCTCAGGTCGGCTGGTCGCCCCCGGTCCGCCGCAAGATCGTCTTCCCGCCCGACGTCGTGATCGACAAGTGGTCGTCGCTGGAGTTCGATGATGACGGAGACCCCGGTATCCACTGGGCCGTGGTCGACGCACCCCGCTCCCACCACGGCGCTTCCGACCGGATGCGCTTCGTCACCGTGATCGTGGAAGGCGGTGGCCAGAGTGCCTGAACTCCGCCCCGACCTGGACGCGGTGATTGCCGGGCTCCCCGGCGTGATGGGCGCCCTGAAGCTCGAAGCCGAGGAGCGCGCTGCCAGGGTCGTGGCCAAGGCCAGCCTGCACATCGACACCGGAGAGTTCATCGCCGGGATCAAGGTGAAGCGGCACGCCAAGGGCTACGCGATCGTCAACGAGGACCCGCTCGCCGCCCACAAGAACTGGGGCGGCTGGAACGAGCGCGCCGGGCGGCCGGTGGACGGCATCCATGCGATGGAGGCCGCCCTGTGGTGACCCGCGAGCCGTACCTGATGCCCGACTCCGAGCGGATCGTGCTGGAGGCGCTTCGCACCGTCCTGCCGGAGCACCGCTGCGCGGTCTACCTGCCCACCGACTGGCAGCTCGCGCTGCGCAAGACCGGCGGGCTGGTCATCACCCGGAAGGTCGGCGGGGTGATGAAGGACAAGTGCTACGTGGACGAGGGCATGTTCGTCGTCCAGACCTACGCCACCAGCCGCGCCGACGCCTCCCTGCTCGCCCGCCGTGCCCGCGCCGGTCTAGTCCGCCTGGCCTTCGAGCAGTGGGGCAACGCCGACGGCTATCTCAGCCGGTTCCGCGAGGCCACGGGCCCGTTCGCCACCACGGACCCGATGACCGAGGCCCAGACCGAGTTTTTCCGGTTCTCGGGCAACTACATGATCACTACACGGCCCCGCTAGCGCGGCCGGAAAGGAGTCAGCTTGGCTGACGACCCCTCGGTCCTGGTACCGGGCACCGGATACATCTACGTCGCCCCGCCCGGCACCGCGCTGCCGGACCTGAAGGCCGGGTTCGACCCGAAGGACGCGACCAAGTGGGGCCCGGCCGGGCTGAATTGGAAGTCCATCGGGAACACCTCGCTGGACAACGGCATCGAGATGTCGGTCGACGGGGACGAGCCCGAGGTGCTGGGCAGTTGGCAGAACAAGAGCCTGCGCACCACCGACCCGAGCAAGACGTACGCCGTGACCATCAACCTCAGCGACTTCACCGCGGAGTCCTACAAGCTGTACTACGGCACCGACAAGGGCCTGGACAGCAAGGGCCTGTTCTCCATCCCCACCAGCCCCACCGCGCAGAACCGCGCGCTGATGATCGCCGCCGTGGACGGCACCAAGGCCGTGGTCTGGCACTACCCGAAGACGTCGATCATCGGCGCGGACTCCGTGACCATGGACCCCGCCGCACTCGGCGAAATGCCGGTGAAGGCCACCGTCGTGGCCCTCAACCAGTCGACCCCACTCGGCACCGTGACACCGGTCTTCGACCTGGCCGCCGGCCTCCAGACCCCGGCCGCCTGAGTCGCGTGCTCCCGGGTGAACCTATAGCGGGAGGGGTTCAATGGTGAAGATGTCGCTGGCTTCCGGAGGGAGATAAGACACCGACGGGCGCCTGCGCACGACACCCTGCTTTCCGGTGTCCAGAACAACCCACTTCCCGTCCTCCTTGTCCCGAATGCGGTAGGCGTTCTTCTCGCCGTCTACAGCTTCCAGCCGGAAGGCGACGCCCGTGCCGTCGGCCCTCGCAACCACCTCATCGCTGTTCTCACGGCCGACTTCCGCCGCATAACCCTGGTTTGCCAGAATATAGTAAGACTCCAACGCCCTATCGGGCACTGCGATCCAGAGCCCATCCTTCTGGTCGATCTTATTATTAATAGGCAGATAAAGCCCGGATTCATCAGTTCTCATGCCGATGTAATCATCGCCATTCTTGATGAAGAAGCCGTTCCTGAGCTCCTTGATCATTTTTGCCACCTTTCCAAGGTTTACTCCGTTTCGTCTGGGAGTTTACGCAGGGGCTTGCCTGGCGCACTTCGGAGCGGTACATGATCACTCGGACGAGTGACTTACCTTGTCGATCGGAGGTTGGGCACTTCTGCGCCTCCCTTCCCCAAATGCACCAACCAGCAAGGAGATTTGAACTGAGCACCACCCTGAACTTCGCCGACCTCGCCGCTGAGGCCGAACGCAACCACACCGGCAAGGGCCTGAAGTTCGTCGCCAAAAACGGCAAGAAGGTCCGGCTGCGCCGAATCGAGGCCCTGCCCGGCGGCGACCTGAAGTCCGCGCTCGCGCTGCTGGACCTCGTGCAGTCGAAGAAGGTCAGCAACGAACGTCGCATCGAGGCGATGACCGGCCTGCTGATCGCGGTCGCCTCCGACAAGAAGGCGATGCGCGAGAGCGTGGACGCCCTGCCGCTGGAGCAGACCATGACCGTGGTCGAGCGGTGGATGGAGCAGGCCGCGCCGGGGGAAGCCGCAGCCTGATCAGGCTGCTGGACGAGCACGGCGCGCAGATCACCGCCGACCTGCGCCGCTACTGCGGGGTGGACGTCCTGGACTGGGTCCGGGGCCGGCACTCCGCCCGCTACGTCCTCGCCCTGATCGGGACGCTCCCCGACGACTCCGCCACAGTGGCCGCCCTGCGTGGTGGCCGTGAGGCGCTGGGCTGGTCGGCCGGGACGTACGTTCTGGCGGACCTGGTGGACGCCGTCCAGGCGCTCACCCACGTCCAGGTCGCCAAGGCGTCGAAGAACCCCCGCTCCGTCGCCGCGCCGAAGCCGTACCCGCGCCCGTACGCCAAGCGCACCGGCCGGCCGACCGGCACCAACCCCTTCGCCGCCGCCCTCCAGCGCGAGGTCGGAGAGGGCGGGGGCCCGGCCGTCACCGAGACGTCAGCCCCCCTTGCAGAAACGTTCCGCCTACCGGCGGCCGTCCTCGCGCGCTCCGACGCGCAGATGCGGCCCGCACCGGTCCGACTCACGTAGGAGGTGAGCCTGTGGCCGGTCCCGGCGGCAAGGAAGCCGGGCGCGTGCACGTGCGCGTGCTGCCCGACACCTCGGACTTCCGCCAGCGCCTCAAGCAGTACTTGGAGATGCTGGAGAAGTACACCAAGCTCTCCGTCAAGCTCGACCTTGACACCACCGGGGTCTCCGCCCGGCTGCGGGAGCTGACCCAGGACCGCACCACCCGGGTCAACGTCGTCGCCGACACAGGCGAGGCCGCTGCCCGGATCGCCGCGCTCACCCGCGAGCGAACGGTCCGCATCCGGGCCGACGTCGATGCCGACACCGGCCCGGCCGAGGCCCGGGTCCGGGCGTTCACCGGCCGCCGCTGGCGGCTGGGGATCAATGTCCACCTGGCCCGGGGCGGCTTCGACCGGGTCAAGGCTGGCCTTCGGTCGATCGGTTCGGGGGCCGCGGACGTCGCCCGCAACTTCGGCCGGCTGTTCACGCTCTCGATCGAGCAGACGGCCTCCGCTCTCCAGGGCATCGGCTCGGGCATCAGCTCGGCCGCCCAGGGGGCGCTGGGCATGGCGGGCGGCTTCGCCCAGGCCGGTGCCGCAGCGCTGCCGCTGCTGGTCGCGGTCACCGCCATCGCCTCGTGGGTGACGGTGGTCGCCTCCGGGCTGGTCGCCGTCATCGCCCTGGCGGCGCTGCCGGTCCTGCCGATCGGCCTCGCGGCCATCGCTGCGGCGGGCGACATGAAGGCCCTCGGCAAGAAGGCCGAGGAGGCGATGCAGGCCGCCAGCGAGGCGCTGAAGCCTGCAACTGCCGCCATCCGCAACGAGTTTGGCGGCGCGGTCCGCGACGTCACGGCCTGGTTCAAGCAGGCCGAGCCCGTGATCAAGGGCTTCTTCGACGCCGGGGCACAGTTCGTACGCCCCATGGTGAAGTCGATCACCGACTTCACGGACGTCCTGTTCCCGAAGCTCACGGCGGCGATGACCTCGCCGGGGATGCGGGCGTTCACCGAGCAACTGCCGGTGGCGCTCGTCGCCATCGGAGCCGCCTTCGGCGACTTCTTCCTCACCCTGTCCAACGGGGGCGACCGGCTCAAGCTGATCTTGCTCCCGCTGGTCGGCGTCCTGGACGCCGTCCTCCAGGGGATGGCCTCCCTGGCGGTCCAGTTCTCACCCGAGATCGCCGCGTCGATCTCGTGGTTCGCGGACACCCTGCGCCAGTTCTTCGGCGTCTTCAAGGACAACGCGCAGGCCACGGCGATGCTGATGCGCACCGTCGACCTCGGGCTGCGCGCCCTGGTCCTCATGTTCGGCGTCACGATGGCCGGCTGGGACATGCTGGCCTCCGGAGCCGTCGCCGCCTGGCACGCCGTCCAGGCTGCCTGGGACGGACTGACGTCCGCCACCTCGTCGGCCTGGTCGTCCGTGAAGTCGTGGACGTCCGAGACCTGGGCGTCCGTGCGCTCGTGGGTCTCGGACTCGGCCTCGTCGGTCGGCTCGGCCGTCTCGTCCGCCTGGCGAAACGTTTCTTCGTGGACGTCGTCCACCTGGGGGTCGGTGACCGCCTGGACCTCCTCGTCCTGGTCGTCGGTGACCTCGTCCGTCTCGTCGGCGGTCTCGTCCACCGGCTCGGCCGTCGCCGCAGGCTGGCGGAACGTCCAGTCCTGGACCTCGTCGGCGTGGAACTCCTGTACCAGCGCGGTCAGTTCGGCCTGGTCCGACATGACCGGGGCCGTCTCGAACGGCGTCGGCAACGTCGTCTCGTACGTCGCCAGCCTGCCGGGCAAGATCCTCTCGGCGATCGGCGACCTGGGCTCGCTGCTCTACGACAAGGGCAAGTCGGCGATCCAGGGCCTGGTCAACGGCATGAAGTCGATCTCTGTTGGCGGCGTCGTCTCCAGCATCGTCGGCTCGCTCAACCCGTTCAAGGCGTCCGCGCCCGCCCCGCAGGCCGCCGCCCCGCGCTCGCTGATGGCCGCGCCGATGGCGCTGGCCGCCGTGCCGGTGGCCGCGTACGCGAGCCCGCTGGAACAGGCCCTTCGCCCGGTCGCCTCCGGGCTGCGCTCGCTGGACAGCTACGGCTACGGCCAGCGCGCCGCCGCCGCTCTGCGCCACCCCGACACCGCTTCCAAGGGTGCCGGCCGGGAGCGCTACGGCACGGCCATCACCGTCAACGCCCGCACCAACGCGGACCCCCATGAGATCGGCAAGGCCATCGCGTGGGAGCTCAAGACCTCCGGGAGGTAACTGCTTGGGGGCTCTCTCCCCGCCCTTCGTCAGCGACGTCACCGCCCACACCGCCCGCGTCTTCTACACGAAGACGACGGGCGCGTGGACGGACGTCGAAACCACCAACACCTCTACAGGCAAGGCGCATTACGACGCCGAAGACCCCGACTGGCCGGGCACCGCGCTGGTCGGCTCCGGCGGCCCGCTGGGCGACGACCCGCCGCTGGAACCGGACACCGAGTACCGGGTCCGCTACCACTCCACCGGGCCGGGCCTGGACGCCTGGTCGGAGCCGGTCACCTTCCGCACCCTGCCCGACCTGCCGCCCCCGGCCATGCCGGACGCGGGCCCCCAGCCCAGCGCCCGCAACCCCTACACCGGTCAGCCCTGGACGGCGCGGTGGGGCGGGCTGCTGCTCGGTGAGGACTCCTCCGTCGTCCTGGAGGAAGTGGCCGGCCTGCTCGACGGGCCGGACGTCCGCAGCTCGGACACCGAGCTGCTTCAGCGCGACGGCCTCACCCCGGGCACCGACTACATGGGCGCCCGCACCGTCACCCTGACGATGCTCGCCCTGGACGACCACGAACTCCCGGACCTGCTGGCCGCGTTCGCGCAGGGCGGTGCGGAGCGGCCGTTCGAGTTCGCGTTCCCCGGGGTGGCCGGCGGCCGGTCCCGGATCATGGCCCGGGTCCGCAAGCGCGCCGTGACCATCGACCGCGACTTCCACGCCGGGCGTCGCCGCGTCACCGTCGAGCTGCTGGCCACCGACCCCCGCCTGTACAGCGCCGACGAGGCGCGGGCGAAGGTCGCGGTGGCCGTGCCCCGGGGCGGGCGGCCGATCTTCCCGCTCGTCTTCCCCTTCGACATGGGCGATGGGCCCGCCAGCCGCGCGACCCCGGACATCACGAACACCGGCTCGGTGGACACCTGGCCAGTCATCCGGCTCACCCCGGCCACCGGCGAGATCCGCGACCCGTCGCTGACCCTCGTCCACGGTGGCGACCGCAAGCGCTTCAGCACCCGCGGCCTGCGGGTCGGCCGTGGTGACGCCCTGGTGATCGACATGGCCCGCCGCCGGATCACCCTCAACGGCGCGTCCCGGTTCGGGCAGGTCGATCCGGGCTCGGCCTGGTTCGCGCTGCCGCCCGGCGGCAGCACCGTGCAACTCGACGTATTGGAAGGCCCCGACGGGGTCACGGCGGACGTCTCTTGGCGCTCCGCCTGGATGTAAGGACCCCCTCTCTCTTGGCAGTTGAACTCCGCGCCCCGCTGTTCGTCCAGCAGGGCCGCTACGACGCGCTGGATCTGCGCACGATGATCGGCGGAACCCGGGGCGCCCACGTCGGCGTCGCCGGGCCCACCGCCCTCCTGGTCGAGAAGGTCGACAACCCCACCCCCCGCGTCTCGGTGGCGGCCGGGTCCGTGTGGCTGCCGGACGACGTCGCCGTGTCCCACAAGGGGGCCGTCCACTTCGCCAACCTGGACGCCTCCATTCAGCTCCAGTGCTCCACCCCGAAGGCGGGCGAAGCCGCGCGTCAGGACCTCGTCGTCGCGTTCGCCGACCCCGACACCGCCCCGGCCGGGCCCCTGCTGATGGACATCCGCACCACCGCGGACCAGTACATGCAGTCCGTCTCCTACGCCACCGACGGCACCCCGTACGCCGCTGCGGCGGCCACCGGCACGCAGGTCACCAAGGAGGGCGCGCGCGGCTGGTCCATCGCCGTGCTCGCCGAGTCCACCCCGGGCGCGCGGGACTGGCCGGTGCCCTCCAACTGCATCCGCCTGGCCGTCGTCTCCATCGCCCAGACCGGCATCACCGGCATTGAGGACCAGCGGTTCGTCGTCGCCGGGCAGCTCGACACCACCCCGCTGCGCCACCTGCGCACCGCCGGGGCCCAGGGCATTGCCACGGCCGCCGCCGGGGCTCCGGCCGGCAGCCTGGTCTACGACTCGGTCACCACCGCGCTGCACAAGGTCACCGGACCGAACACCACCGCCCCGGTCCTGCCGGGCGCGGTGCGCCTGGACGCCTCCTACCAGGCAGGCGACGGCGCGTGGGGCAACGAGGGCTGGCACCAGTTCACCGCCCCGGCCGCCCCGTACCCGCGCCTGGTGACCGTCAGCTTCGAAGCGTCCTACAAGGGCGAGTTCGGCGAAGGCTGGATCACCCCGCTCGTCACCGGCCACGGGGAGCGCCGCCGGGCCGGACGCCCGCAGTACATCCGCGCCGGGGACTCCCGTGACGTGCGCGGCCACGGCACCATCAAGGTCCCGGCCGGCACCCCGCTCAACGTCTCCACCAGCGTCTCCCCGGACAACACCCAGAACAACAACATCCGCTTCGTCGCCGCGTGGACCTCCTACGCCGAGGCCGTCACCACCGTGGCGGCCTGATGAGCGAGGACAACGGCTACCGCGTGATCCTCTCGGAGTTCAAGGGGGGTCGGCTGCTGGCCGAGCTGCCCGTCTCCGGCCTGTCCTACCGCTCGATCCTCAACGCCCCCGGGGCTGCGTCGTTCACCGTGCCGCTGGCCGCCGAACCCCTCGCCGGGCTCGACTGGTCGCTGATCTCCCCGTGGCGGATCATCGCCCACGTCCAGCGCGGCAGCCGCGTCCTGTGGGGCGGCCCGCTGCTGACCTGGTCGGTGGACCTGGCCGCCGAGGAGATGACACTCGACTGCACGGGCCTGTGGGAGTACTACCGCCGCAACATGATCAACCTCGGGTACTCCACCGGCACCGTGCCGCGCGAGCAGACCACCATCGCCCGCGAGCTGATCCAGCAGTTCGCCGACACCCCCTCCCCGGTCGCCCCCGGCCAGCCCGGCTACTGGGGCAGCAACGGGCCCGGCGCGCTCACCTTCGACCCCGACCTGGTGTCCGTGGCGCGCGAGCGCACGTACCCCTGGTACGAGTGGAAGTCGGTGGGTGAGGCGGTCGAACAGCTCGGCGCGGTGATCAAGGGCTTCGACTTCCGCATTGACCACGACTGGGACGTGGACGCCCGCGTGATCCGCAACCGCTTCCGCTTCCTGTACCCGGCCGGAGGCCAGGACACCGGCATCGTGCTGGAGCACGGGACGAACTGCACCGTCACCTCCGTCACTTCCGACGGCGACCGGATGTGCACCGAGACCGGCGTCAACGGCGCGGGCGAAGGCTGGTCGCAGCTCAAATCCTGGTGGTACAACGGCCAGTTGGAGACCGAGGACGGCCGACGCATCCCGCGCCTGGCCGCCGTCGAGACCAACAACAGCGTGGTGCGGGTCGACACCCTCACCGCGCAGGCCGAGCGCATGACCGCCGTCGGCGCGTTCCCCGTGGTCGTCCCCGAGGTCACCCTGCACCCGGGCGGCGAGTACTCCGCCGCCGAGCTGCGCGTCGGCCACAAGATCCGCGTGCGTGCCCGCACCGCGAACTGGCCCGGCATCGACGCCCAGTACGTCATCCAGGAGATCGCCACCAAGGTCACCAGCAGCGGCGAGGAGACCACCCTCTCCCTGGTGCCCATCTCGATCTTCGAGCGCGTGGACGACTGGGTGAAGGGAGAGCTGGTGATGGCCGCGTGACCGTCTACGGGCGCCCCACCCTCGCCGACGAGTTCCAGACCATCGGCACCCGGCTGTCCGCGATGGAGCGCACCGCGTCCGCCCTGGGCGCGGTGCTGCCGATGACCCCCTACCGCCAGGGCCTGGACGTCGCCACCACGTGGCGGGCCGCCGCCACCATTCCGACGGCCGGCATCGCCCACCCCGTCATCCGCCTGGACTGCCGCGTCGCCGCCCGCACCGGAGCGAACGTGTGGCTGCGCCTGTTCGACGTCGACAAGGCCCGCGCGGTCACCGCGGAGTGGAAGTACACCGGGGGCGCGCTCAACAACGGCTGGGTCAGGTTGGACTGGGTGCTGCCCCGAGGCGGAGGCCAGCCCGGCGAATGGCAGCGACTCCTGCTCCAGACCAAGACCGACGTCGAGGGCGGCGGCACCGTCGACCCCGGCGTGGCCCTCGCCCTCCCGTTCAACCAAGCCCCCGGCGCGACCGAGGCCGGCACCTGGACCCCCGTGCCGATCCCGCCCGGCTACGCCTGACCCACAGCTGCACCCCGCGCAGCGGCCCCGCCCGAACTCACGGGCGGGGCTTCCTCGTTGAAAGGACCGCCCATCTCCCGCGAAGCAGTGATCACCGAGGCCCAGACGTGGGCCGACCAGAACTACCGAGGCGGCCGGAGCCCGAGCGGCAAGTACTACGACACCGTGTTCGGGAAGTGGTACGCCCCGGGCTTCAACCACGAACCCTTCTGCGACATGTTCGCCTCCTGGTGCGCCGACAAGGGCGGCGAAGCCGCGGCCGTCGGCCGCTTCGCCTACTGCCCCTCGCACGTCCAGTTCTTCCGGAACAAGGGCCAGTGGCACGGCCGCGACGCACAGTTCCGACGCGGCGACATCATCTTCTTCACCTGGGACGGCGGCCCCACCGCCGACCATGTCGGCATCGTCCTGGAGGACTCCGCCCCCGGCCAGAGCGTGAAGACCGTCGAGGGCAACACCGCACTCGGCAACGGCGCGGGCCAGGGCTCCGGCGGCTACGTCGCCCGCAAGGTGCGCCCCCGCTCCGTCGTGCTCGGCGTCGGCCGCCCTGCCTACACCTCCGGCGGCACCAGCACCCCGACCGGCCAGGCCGTCACCATCGACGGCAAGGCGTACGGCCCCGGTGCCCGGGGTGAGCACGTCACCGTGATGGGCCGCGCCCTCGTCCGGGCGGGCTGCTCCCGCTACGCCGAGGGCCCCGGCCCGGTGTGGGGCAGCGCGGACACCGAGTCGTTCCGCGCCTGGCAGCTCAAGCTCGGCGACACCGCCGACGCCGACGGCATCCCCGGCCCGAAGCAGCTCGCCCGCCTGCTCGCCGAGTTCGGCGAGGCCCCCGCGCCCCGGCCGCCGGCCACCCGGACGTTCACCGTGCGCCGGGGCATGACCCTGGGCGGCATCGCCGTGGCGCTGGGCACCACGGTTGCCGGGCTGCTCTCCCTGAACCCCCAGATCGACAACCCGGACCGGATCACCGAGGGCCAGCAGATCACCGTCCCCGCCGCGTCGCCGACGGCCGCACCGGCAACCGCCGCACCGGAGCCGAGCGCGAGCCCGGCCCCCGTCGAGCCCGCGCCCGCCGAGACCCCGGAGCCCGTCCCGAGCCCGGACCCGCTGCCCACCCCGGCCCCGGGCGCGGCCACCCACACGGTCGCGGCGGGCGACACCCTGTCCGCCATCGCCGCCCGCTACGGCGTCGGCCTGGACTCCGTGGTCAACGCGAACCCGCAGATCACCGACCCGGACCGCATCGAGGTCGGGCAGGTCGTCAGCCTGCCGACCGCCCCGGCCGGAGCCGCCGCGCCGCCGGTCCACACCGTCGTGCCCGGCGACACCCTGTGGGACATCGCCGCCAGCCGCCGCGTCACCCTTGAGGCCCTGGTCGCCGCCAACGCCGCCACCGTGGCGAACCCCGACCTGATCTTCCCTGGCCAGGACATCCTGATCCCCGACGGCTCCGCACCCGCCCCCCGCCCGGCTCCGAAGGCCGCCACCCCGAAGGCCCCTGAGCTGACGGTCACTCAGGAAAACTCGAGCGAGCAGGCCGCCCCGGCCCCGGCCCCGGCGGTCGAGAAGGACGCGCCGGCCGCCCCGAGCACCGGCTACTCCAACGACCTGCCCGGCTGGATCGAAGAGGCCCGGGACATCCTGCGCGCGAACGGCGACCTCGTCCCGTCTGCCGCCGCGATCGAGCACCGCGCGATGGTCGAGTCCAGCGGCAACCCCCTCGCCGAGAACCACTGGGACAGCAACGAGGCGTTGTACGGCGGGACTTACGGCCTGCTCCAGACCATCCGGCCGACCTTCGACGCCTACTCGCTGCCCGGCCACCGCGACATCCTCAACCCCGTCGACTCAATCATCGCCGGGGTCCGCTACGCGAACGCGCAGTACGGCGCGTTCGAGTCGATCGCCTGGAACGAAGGAGGCTACTGATGCCCGACACGAACGAGCCGCTGGGCGTCGTGATCGGCCCGAGGGAGATCTACGACCAACTGGTGGGCGTGCGGGAGGACGTCCGCTCGCTGGCCCAGAGCAGTGACGCCGTGGACCAGACGCTGAAGGACCACGAAGACCGCGTCCGCCAACTGGAGGTCTGGCGCTACGGCGTCGTGGCCTCCGGCCTCGCGGGCGGCATTGCCCTGGCCGACCTCGTCATACGCCTGAAGGGCTGAGCACCATGGAAGACCTGAAGACCTGGCTCACCGCCAACCCGGTGAAGACCCGCGCGGCCGTCGTCGCGCTGCTGACCGTGCTCGGCACCGTCGTGCCGAAGCTCGCCGGGATCGAGACCAACGAGGCCGTGGTGGGTCTGCTGCTGACCGCCGCCACGATGGCCGCCGGCCACTCCGCGGGTAGGCGTGTCGTCACCCACGCGACCGACGAAGCCCGCACCGAAGCCGCCCGCGCGGAAGCGCTCGCCGAGTGCTGCGCGTGCCCGCACCAGGCCCCCGTCGAGGTCGGCGAGGACGGCATGAAGATCAAGCGGTGACCCCGGGGCCCCGGCTCGTCCTCGGACGGGTCGGGGCCCTTTCCTCGTTCCCGGGACAGGCGTGGTGGAATGGACACCGGGTGCCGTTGGTTGCACAACGGTCCCGTCGAGTCGAGAGGAACCCATGCCCCGGAAGAAGCCGACCCCTGCCTGGCAGGAGGTCCCTGGCGCTCAGGAGCTGATGGACAAGGCCCTACCGCTGGCCGCCGCAGCGAAGGAAACGCGCGACTGTGGCCCGGTCGCAGAGGTCGTGCTCCAGACGACGCTGCTGTTCACCACTCCGAAGGGGCTGCCCGACCTGCGCCGCAGCGGGGGGCTGGCACGGACGTGGATGGCGGACCTGCTGGACGCCCTCGGGTTCGCGCCTCCCCGGCTTGCCCCCATGGACGAGCGGAAGAAGGTAGCGAAAGAGCGGGAGAGTCTGGCTCAGGCGATCCGCGAAGCTCTCTCTCCGGTCCGCGTCGCCTTCATCCGCCAGCTCGATGACCGCCCCGAGGAGCGGGAACGCCTCTTCCCGGGCTTCTCCTCCTCCGACGAGATCTTCGAGCACTACAAGATCATTCCGCAGGCTCAGCGAGAGATCCGGATCGCACGCTACAACCACCGCACGTCCCTCCAGCGGCTCGGCACACTCCTGGCCGACGACGCGCCGACCATCGCGCCGGCCGACGCTCCGGACGTGGTCCATGCGCTTCACCGGCTTGCCACCGCGCTGGCGCCCGCCCTGCTGGACGGCGCGGACGCGAAGGAGAAAGCCCAGCTCCGCCGGGAACTCGCCGAGACCCGGGCCGCGCTGCTCGCGCTGGAGGAGTCCCTGAGCTGACCCGCTCCCCAGGCCCCGCCTTCCCCACCTCGGGGAAGGCGGGGCCTTTTCGCGTTCCGGCCGGGTGTTAACCGGGCTGGCTCAACGTAGACGGAGAAGACCACCGTACGAAGGAGCCGGGATGAAGAACGTTGCCTTGATCGGCCGGGCGAGATCCGGCAAGGACACGGCGGCCTCGGTGCTGGCCGAGTACGGGTTCGCCCGGCTCGCGCTGGCCGACCCGCTGAAGCAGATGGCGTACGACATCGACCCGGTGGTGGGCACCGAGCTGCTGGGCGTGAACGCCCCGGCCCCGGTGCACCTGGCCGAGGCGGTGGACCGCTACGGCTGGGAGGAGGTCAAGGACAGGTTCCCCGCCGCCCGCCGGTTCCTTCAGCGGCTCGGCACCGAGGGCGTCCGCCGCCACGTCGACCTGGACTTCTGGATCACTAGCTGTCTGCGCGCCGCCGCCACGATCGGCCGACCGGTCGTGGTGACGGACGTGCGCTTCGACAACGAGGTGCAGGCCCTTAGCGCGGCCGGGTTCACGGTCTGGTTCATCGACCGGGGAGCCCCGAACGGCGGCCACCCGAGCGAACAGCTCGGCCCCGAGCACGCCGACCACGTGGTCCCGAACACCGGCTCGCTCTCCGACTTCCACGCCCGAATCCGCGAAGCCCTGGAGGCCCCCGCATGACCCTGCGCGACCGCTTCGACGCGATCGACCGCACCGCCGCCGCGATCGAGAACGTGCTCTTCGTCTACACGCCCGTCCCGGACCTGCTGGCCGAGGACGAGCGGGAGGCTGACGAGCAGGCCGCGAACGCCCGCGTCGAGGCGGAGGTGCCCGGCTACTCGGACACCCTGCCCTCGCTGCTCACTGCTGCCTGACCCCGCACTCCGCGGTGGCCCGTCCCGAACCCGGGGGCGGGCCTTTTGCATGCCCCGAAACAGAGAAGAGAGCCCATGTCCGAAGGCGTCCGCACGATCCACCAGAAGGGCTCCCGCTACTACGTCCACCCCGTCAGCGGCGACCTCGCCCCGTCGGTGACCAGCATTTTGTCGATGGAGGCCAAGCCCTTCCTTCAGGACTGGTCGGCCGGCATGGCGGCCGAGGCCGCCGTCACCGACCTGGAGGTGGTCCAGCGCATCGCCGCCCGCGACCGCCAGGCCGCCGTGGACTTCCTGAAGTACGCGGCGAAGAGGTACACCAAGGTCCGCGCCGACGTCGGCAGCTTGGTCCACGACTTCTTCGAGCTGCGGCTGCGCGGTGAGGAGGTGCCGTACCCGCACCACGACGTCGAGCCGTACGTGCCGCACATCGAGGCGTGGCTCGACCGCTACCAGCCCGATCTGCTGCACGCGGAAGACGTCGCCTGGTCGCGGGAGCACGAGTACGCGGGCAGCTTCGACTTCCTCGTCCGCATCAACGGCAAGACCATCCTGGGCGACCTCAAGACCAGCAAGAGCGTGTACACCTCGGTCGCCGCGCAGCTCGCGGCCTACTCCCACGCGGACGACCTGATCACCGTGGACCGCAAGATCCAGCCGTTCCCGACGGTGGACGCCGGGGCGGTGCTGCACATCACCCCGCACAAGGCGGAGTTCCGCCCGGTGAAGATCGACCGCGAGGTGTTCGAGCGCTTCCTGACCCTGCGCCGCCGCTTCACCGACGACCGGGCCTCGGACGCCGGGATCATCGGCCGCGTCGCCTGGTCCAACGAGACCGGCCGCCAGACCGGCACCGCCCGCCGCGCCTCCTGACCTGGGCTTGTTAACCACCCCGACCTGAACAACACGGGGCCGACCGACCGGCGGCCACCGACCCGAAAGAACGGACCGCTCTTGAGCGACGCACTCGACAACATCTTCAACTCCGACCCGGAGCTGGCCGAGCGCGCGGAGCGCGCCGAAGCCAACGCCCGTCCGGACGTCGCCGGGACCTTCCGGGCCTACGAACCCGACCCGGCCGGTGGCTTCCCCCGGGCCCTGCACAAGTGGCGGGTCACCAGCGCGGTGCCGGCCATCGCGGACGCGGTGGCGGAGCTGCTGGGCGGCACGCCGCACGAGCTGGACACCGAGGCCGAGGACGCCATCGCGGTGGACACCGACACCGACCGCGTCGAGGTCGTCATCGACGGCCCCGAGGCGATCCAGTTCGACATGAAGCACTGGGTGAACGGCAAGCTGGCTCACCACTGCGACACCCGGGCCTTCCTGTCGCCGCCGGAGGACGTGGGCGTGCCGTGCCGCTGCCCGCGCACCATCGCCGAGCTGCGGGCGCGGGCGAAGGACGAGCGGGGGCCGAAGCCGGACATCCGCATCGGCTTCCGGCTGGCGCACGACCCGAGCCTGGGCGTCTTCCGCTACAAGACGTCGGGCTGGACGCTGATCAGCGAGCTGCCCGCGCTGAAGAACGCGCTGGCCAAGGTCGGCGGCCCGGCCCTGGTCAACCTGATCAACGAACGGGTGCAGTACGAGAGCAAGGGCCGCGAGGTGGACTACCAGAAGCTCACCGCCAAGGTGATCAAGTCCTACGAGGCCGCGATCACCGACACCCCGGCTTCGGCCGTCGAGGAGGAGCCGCCGTTCTAACCGGCGCTCCACCCCAGCACCACCAGCGGGACCGGCTTCTTCGGAGGCCGGTCCCGCTCCCGTTTCCCTGGAGAGAGAACCCCGTGCACACCCCGACCGCCGCCGAGCCGATCCCGGCCCGCCTCGTCAACCCGCTGGCCGCCACCGACCGCGCGCAGGAGACCATGCGCTCGGCGTTCCGCGAACCGCCCCGACCGCCGTCGGCCGGCACCCGCAACAGCCAGGCCAAATTGACCGAACGCAAGGTCTACGCCATCCGCCGCGCGGCCGACCTGGGCGCCAGCCTGTCCGCGCTCGCGGGGGCCTTCAACATCTCGGAGCGGGCCTGCCGACACATCGCCCGCCGGACCTCCTGGGCCCACCTGCCGGAGAGGGGCTGAGCGGTGGTCGACTACTCCACCCCGCTGTGGCTCGTCCCTCCCGAGCAGCGGCGGGCCTTCCTGCACGCCCGAGCACGGGCGCTCGCCGCCGACGGCGTATCCCCGCGCCGCCTGCTGCGGGCCTCGGACGCCGCCCACGTCGCGGACTTCCGCGAGGCCCGGCCCCCGGAGGAGACGTGACCTACCTGGTTGGGGCGGGGGCCGCCCCGCCGCTCGGCGACCTTCGGGCCGCCGGGCCCGGGGACCTGGTCCTCTTCCTCCACGACGCCCGCCAGCGCCCGGACTTCGCCCGCTGCTGGGAGGCCGCGGGGGTCGCGGTGTTCCGGGGCGCGGCGCTGACGGTGGTGATGGCCTAGTGGCCAACCGCTCGAAAGCCAAGGGGACGGCGTGGGAGTCCGCGGTGGCCGACTACCTGAACGAACAGCTCGGCCTCTACCGGGAGTCGTGGAAGGACGGCGACCGCTCGGTGCGCTGGAAGGACCCCATGGACCCAGACAACATTCGTCGTCAGGTCCAGGAGGGCGTGGCCGACATCGGCGACCTCGGGGTGCGCCCGTTCGCCGGGGAGTGCAAGGCCGAGAAGTCGTACGACCTCGCCTCGTACGTGCGTCAGGCCGAGGCCGAGGCGAAGAACGCCGGGATGCCGTTCGGGGTCGCGTACGTGAAGCGCCCCCGCGCCAGGACCGAGGACGGGTACGCCGTCACGTCCATCCGCACACACGCCGCGATCGTCCGCGCTCTGCGGGAGGCCGGTTACTAACAGAAGAGGAGAGGTGAGGGCCGTGCGCATGTCGGCGATCCTGGACCGCCTGGAGGAGTGGCGGGACTACCAGCCCGGTGAATGGGTCGCCCGCTGCCCGGCCCACGACGACGGCAAGCCGTCGCTGTGGCTCAACCTGAAGACCAACGGCATGGTGGGCCTGGCCTGCCGCGCCGGGTGCGCCTTCGAGGACATCGTCGCCGGGATGGACCTGACACCCCGGCACCTGTTCAACGTGGACGCCGAGGGCATGGTCGCGGTCGCCGAGGCCCGGCCGGAACCGGTCTCACCGTTCCTGACGGCGGGCCTGCGGGTGTGGCTGGACTCCCTGCCGGCCGGTGACGATGCCGCCCCGGCCGTCGGCTACGCGCAGAAACGTTTCGGCTTGCCGGTCGCCGAGCAGGACCGGCTGGGCCTGCGCTGGTGGCCGGGCCCGCAGCCGTGCCCCGAGTGGGTGCCCGGCCCGTTCGTCCGGTATCCCCGCCTCGTCGTGCCGATGGCCGACTGGGCGGGAGTGGCCAGGGGCGCCCAGGGCCGGGACCTCTCGGGGCGCTGCCCGGTGCGGTGGATCTCGCTCGCCAACCCGACCGGGTTCGAGTGGCAGCGGTTCGGGGTGTTCCCCGGCCCCGACCCGGCCGCGCCGTGGATCGTCGCCGAGGGCCTGTCGGACCCGCTGGCGATCGTCGCCGACGGCTACAACGCCGTGGGCGTGCGCGGGGCCGCGCTGCTCAACAAGGACCCGGCCCCCCTGGACGCCCTGGCCGCCGGCCTGGAGGACAAGGACGTCCGGGTCTGCGGCGACAACGACCGCGCCGGGCAAGCCTTCGCCCGCACCATCCTCACCGCCCTCCACCAACGGGAGGTGCCCGCCCGCCAGTTGACGCTTCCTGGGGGCTTCAAGGACTACGCAGTATGGAGAGAGACCCGATGACGGCCTACGCCATCGACAGCCTGACCACCCCCTACCAGCCGGACCGGCCGTCGCTGACGCTGCCGCCGGCCGAAGCGGTGGCCGCCTACCGCGAGGCGGCGTCCCGGTACGGGGCGAGCGACATCGTCAACGCCCACGCGCTGGTGCAGTTCATGAAGGGCGGCATCAAGTACGCCGAGGGTGTCGGCTTCCACGTCTGGAGCGGGACGCACTGGGTTCGTGACGAGGTGCTGGTGCGCCAGGCCGCCCACGACCTCGGGGCGGCGATGGTGGAGACGCTGGCGCGGGAGAAGGCGATCATCCGCGAGGCCCTGGCGCTGAAGTTGGCCGGGGACGCGCTGGAGGCGGAGTACGAGAAGCAGGTCGCGGCCCTGCCCCTGGCCAAGGCGTCGAAGGGGTTCACGATGGCCCGGCGCATTGACGACCTGATCCGCGAGCTGGCCTCGGTGCGCGGGGTGAACTGCTCGGTGGACGACTTCGACCACCAGCCGCACCTGCTTAGCTTCGCCAACGGGACCGTGGACCTGCGGACCGGTGTCCGTCGGCCGCACGACCCTGCGGACATGCTGACCAAGTCGCTGCCGTGGAACTACAACCCGCTGGCCAAGGCCAAGCGGTGGCGGCGCTTCCTGAAGGAGGTGTTCCCCAACGAGCCCGCGATGGTCGACTACATCCGGCGGCTGTGCGGGTACGGCATCACCGGCAGCACCGCGGAGCAGGCATTCGCGGTGCTGATCGGCACCGGGGCGAACGGCAAGTCGGTGTTCTTGGACAGCTTGAGCCACGTCTTCGGCGACCTGTCCGAGACCACCCGCTTCGAGACCTTCGAAGACCGGGGCAGCTCGATCCCCGCTGACCTGGCCGCGCTGCGCGGGGCCCGGATGGTGATGGCCTCCGAAGGCGAGGCCGGCAAGCCCATGAGCGAGTCGGTTCTGAAGCGGGCCACCGGTTCGGACCGGTTGACCGCGCGGTTCATGCGGGAAAACTTCTTCACTTACCAGCCCACTTTCCTGCTGTGGCTGGCCTCCAACCACACCCCGGCGTTCCGCTCGCAGGACGAGGGCCTGTGGAGGCGGGTCAAGCTGATCAAGTTCGACCGGTACTTCAAGCCGGAGGAGCGGGACCACGGCATTTTCGCCGAGCTGCGCGAGGAGGCCGAGGGCATCGCCGCGTGGGCGGTGGCCGGCGCGGTCGAGTGGTACGCGGGCGGCCTCCAGGAGCCGGACTGCATCAAGACCGCGACCACCGCGTTCAAGGAGAACTCGGACGCGCTGGCGGAGTTTCTGACGGACGTCCTGATGAAGGTCGACAGCGAAAAGAGCCACGTCCCCTCGCAGGAGGCGTATACCGCGTACCGCGACTGGTGCGAGGCCCAGGGCGAGAAGGCGTGGACCCGCCGCGGATTCATCAGCGCGCTGGACGAGCGCGGCATCCGCCAGCACCGCATGACGAAGGGCCGGGTGCTGCTCGGTGTGCGCTTCGCCCACCAGCCGGTGCCTGCCGGGCCGGGAGTCTTCGACACCACCACCGACTAGGAAGAGAGCACATGCGGGTACACCCGTACCGGCTGGCCGGAGAGCCAGTCGAGATCAAGGTCGCCGAGAACGGTGACGACCTGCGGGAGTTCCGCACCTGGTGGACCGCCCACGCGAACGCGGGCACCCTGCTGGGCTTCGACACCGAGACCACCGGCCTGGCGTGGACGGACCGAATACGCCTGGCGCAGTTCGCCGACACCCACACCGCGTACGTCATCCCCGTCGAACTCGGCGGCCCCTTCCGGGCGGCTGCGGTCGAGGCGCTGGCGACGCTGCCGAACCTGGTGGCGCACAACCTCGCCTTCGACGCGCTGAAGGTCGACAACGAGCTGGGCATCCCGCTCGAAGACCTCTACCCCCGGGCGCAGGACTCCCGGGTGGCCGCCCACCTGCTCGACAGCCGCCACGACTATGAGGGCGGCGTCGGCCTGTCGCTCAAACCGCTGTCCGCGTGGTACGTCGACCCCAGCGCACCCGACACCCAGAACGACCTGACGAAGGTTTTCAACGGGCTCGGGCTGACCAAGGAGAACGGCTGGGCACGGATCAGCCTCTCGCACGACGTCTACGAGCTGTACGCCGGTCTCGACGCCTTGCTCGTCGCCCGGCTGCTGCCCAAGTTGCTGGACCGGTTCAAGGCCGAGGGCCTGCGCTCAGCACTGCTGCCGTACGAACACCGCCTCGCGCTGGTCTGCGCGAAGCTCCAGCGGAAGGGCATGCTGATCGACCCCGAGTACACCGAGGGGCTGATCGGACGGCTCGACCGGGAGAAGGAACGGTTCTCCGCCGTGGCCCAGCGCTTCGGCGTCTCCTCGGTGAACAGCCCCGACCAGGTGGCCGGCGCGCTGCTCGGGATGGGCGAACGCCTCACGGAGAAGACCGACAGCGGCGCGCTTTCGGTCGCCAAGTCCGTACTGCTGCCGATGGCCGACCTTGACCAGGACTGGCAGCGGCTCGGCATGCGCGAGCCCAACGTGTTGGCGGACGCCGTGCTGCGGGCGAAAAGGGCGGGGAAGTGGTCGACCAGCTACGCCGAGGCGATGCTGAACAACCGCGACCCCTTCGACCGCATCCACCCAAAGATCAACCCGCTGGGCGCCCAGACCGGCCGAGCCTCGCACTCCGACCCCGCAATGGCCCAGCTCCCCTCACACGGGTGGGAGGTGCGCCGCTGCGTGGTCGCCGAGCAGGGGAACGTGTACTTCAGCGTCGACCAGCAGGCCGTCGAGCTTCGGGTGCTGGCCGCCCTCTCGGGCGAGTCCAGGATGACCCGGGCCATCGCCGACGGCCACGACCTCCACGGCTACGCCGCCACGCTGATGTTCGGCGCGGACTACACGAAGGCGCAGAGGACCCTGGCCAAGATTGCCGGGCTCGGGACCGCGTACCAGGGCGGTGCCGCGACGCTGGCCAGGCAGACCGGTCAGGAGGTCGCGGTCATGCGGGACACCCTCCAGCGGTACGGCCGAGCGTTCCCCGGGATCAAGCGGTGGGCGCGGAAGATGCAGCGGATCGCGTTGGCGGAGCGGTGCACAATGACCACGGTCACCGGCCGGCGGCTCCACCTGGACCGGGACAAGCTGTACAAGTCCGTCGCGTACGCCTGCCAGTCCACCGCCCGCGACACGATGGGGCAGGCGCTGATCAAGATGGACGACCAGGGTTTGGTTACTTACCTCACCATGTGGGTGCACGACGAGGTGGTGGGCACCGCCCCGAAGAAGGAGGCCGCGGACGTCGCCCGCGCCTGCGCCGAGGCCATGAAGATGACGCTGCTGGGCGTCCCCTTGGACACGGACGCCGAGGTCTACGGCCCGAGCTGGGCCGACGGCTACGGTCTGCCGGAGGAGTGGGCCTATGCGGCGTGAACCGGAGAGCGAGCACACCCAGTTCTGCGAGGTGTGCGACGACGAGAAGCCACTCGGCCAGTTCGGAAAGCGCAAGCGCGCCCCCAACGGCCGCGCGAACGTCTGCCGGGCCTGTGTGAAGGCGGCCAACAAGCGGGCCAGCCGCGACCCGGCGGTGATCCGCAAGCGCCGCGATGCTCGGTTGCGCCGGGTATACGGGATCACGCTGAGCGACTACGAGCGGATGGGCCGCAGCCAGCGGTGGCGGTGCGCGATTTGCGGCCGGAAGGCCGTGGCCGGAGACCGTCTGGTGGTCGACCACGACCACGACTTGCCTCGCGGACGGTCCGTCAGAAGGCTGCTGTGCAGAGGCGAGAACTCCGCACTGGGCCACTTCGGGGACTCCTCCGCCAGGCTCGACCTCGGCGCTTCGTACCTGCGCCAGCACGGTAAGTGAGACAGGACTCACATTGTATAGGCAGTACATCCAAATTCCCAGGTGAGGAGCTTGATCGCGATTTAGGCTCCCCTTCACTCATTCATCACTGGTTGAGCACAAATTGCATCCATGCCTATGCTCGCCCCGCCATGCCGCGCCAGAGAGGACGCGGCCGATCACTGGGAGTTACGTTGCGGCGGGGAGGAGGCTTTTGTTCAAGCCGCGTGTGGCGACATCTCCGCCGCATCGTCGACGTACACCGGACCTGCGGCCTTGTCGGCGAGAGTCGCATCTCCCCGGCGGCGATAGACCCCGAGGGGACCGACTGCGGGTGCGTTCGACAGATGCGGACGTCAGCGAATCTGCATGCCTGCGGGAACACCTTGCCACCGTCGCGCAGAGCTCGCGCCCTGCGTGCGGTACTCGCACGCCTGGCTTGCTGCATGGCCCTGATTTCGCGACGCCTGACCCTCTCGGATCATCCGGTGCACCACCGAAGCGGTCCGGGAGTCGCCGCGGCCTGACCTGACGGCAGGTCGCCGCCCGCCCCCGCCGTTCGGCTGACCCGAACCGGCAGGGGCTTCTTCATGCCCCGACGCGGCCGTGCGCCCGCCGGGGCTTCTTCATGGCCTGACGCGGCCTGAGCGCCAGCCGGGGCTTCTTCATGGCCTGACGCGGCCTGAGCGCCAGCCGCCGGCTTTGCCATGCCCTTTTGCGGTTCGCCGCGCGGCGATACCGCACGCCCATCTATCTGTTCTGTACATGCCAAGGAACCATCATGCCTTCGTCCTGCATCACGCCCGCCCTGATCTCCCTCGCCCAGACCCCCAAGCCCCTGACCGCCCTGACCGGCATGGGCAAGCTCGACCGGGGCCGCGTCGCCACCGAGGAGATCCTGAGCGAGCTGGAGGGCATCGCCCGGTCCGTCTCCCGCAAGCGGGCTCAGCAGATGGAGGGCGACAGCAACCAGGCCGCCCAGGACATCGCCCAGGAGATGCGGCTGTCCTTCTGGCGTGCGATCCACTCCTGGGACGTGGACGGCCCCAACACCGCGCAGTTCACGAGCTACGCGTTCCAGCGCGCCAAGATGGACGGCCGCGCGGCGGCCACCCGCGAGATCGCCCCCGCCGCACCCCGCGACGCCGCAGGCGCGTTCATGGGCGCCCTCAAGCGCTCGAACGGCGACGTGGAGGCCGCCAAGGACGAGCTGGTGAACCACCCGGACGCCGGCCGCCGCTTCACCCCCGAGCGGGCGGACCTGGTGGCCGCCGCGTTCGTGCGCCCGCTGCCGATCGTCGCCGCTTCCGAGATCGCGCTCGAAGCCCTGCCCTCCCAGAGCCCGGACCACCTGGTGGAGAACACCAACCTCGGGTCCACCCCGCGTGCCGCCCGCCTGCACCTGAAGGTCGCCGACGGCCGGCCGGTCGTCGGCGCGGCCACCACCGAAGGCTGGTGCACCACCCTCCAGCCCTCCCTGGCCCACAACCCGGTGGAGATCTCCCGCGACGCCGTGCGCTGCAAGGGAGTCCGGGTCACCGGGGCCAAGCGCGGCAAGCATGCCAGCGGCGCGATCATCGACCGCGACGCCGAGGCCGAGTCCTCCGCCCGGTTCGCCGCCGCCGCCGAGGTGAAGGCCGCGGAGCTGCTGGCCGCCATGTCCCCGACGGAGGCCGCCATCGCGCGGCTCGCCTTCGGGTTCGACGGCGAGCCACCGATGCTGACCGACGCCGGGAAGCTCGACGCGACCGCCATAGCCGAGGCCCTGGGCAAGACCCCGGGCACCGTGAAGGCGACGTGGTCCAGGGCCCTGAAGAAGCTGCGGGCCGCCGCGTGAGCCGGGCTGTTAACCGCCCCGGCCCAATCCCTCCGAACACCCACGGAAGGAACACGCGATGAAGACCCCGGTCGGAATCTACGAGCTGCCCGGCGGCGCGGTGCTCCGCGTCTTCGCCGACTCCGGCGACAGCGACAGCTACGGCCTGGAGATCACCAGCGACGACAGCACCGTCCGCTACGACGCTGGGCACTCCGCCCGCGAAGTCAGGGCCTTCCTGGGCCTGTTCACCTGAACACCGAGAGAGAGAACCCCATGATCATCGAGACCACCGAGCACAAGGCCACCCTGGGCGTCCGCCAGGGCTCCGTCGTCGGCGTGCGCAACGAACGGATGCACGGCGTCCTCGCCCTGTCCGTTGGGGCCGAGACCGGCCGCCCCGCCCGCCTCACCGCCGACCAGTGCCGCGAGCTGTCCGCCTACCTCGCCCGCCAGGCCAGCGTCCTGGAGCGCGAGGCCAAGGCCGAACGCGTCTCCGCCCCCAAGCCGACGGCGACCGGCGGCCTGTACGACCGGCAGCCCTCCCCGCCCCTGTTCGGCATCGACTCGCACTGGGAGAAGCGGTGACCCGCACCGAGGCGCTGGCCCTCGCCCAGCAGACCGTCACCCAGATGGCCACAAACCAGCGCGGCTACCAGGACCAGCCGCTCGAAGCCCGCGTCAGCGCCGTCCTGCGCATCGCCAACTACCTGACCCCGCCGCCCGGAGAGAGCACCGATGACGACCGCACCTGAGCAGTACACCGTCCACCTGGACGAGCAGCGGTTCCCCTGCAAGTACGACGGACCCAGGGACTTCGCCCGCGTCCACGTGGACGGCGAGGGCGACATCGGCCTGCTGGTGCACTGCGGTGAGACCGCCGCCTCCATCTACCTGGACCCCGAGGTCGCCGAGTCCCTGGGCAACACCCTCGTGCAGGCCGCCGCCCAGTCGCGCGCCACCGCGCTGGAGATCGAGCGCGTGCGCCAGGAGGAGGCCGAGGCCGCCCGACGTCTCGGTGAGATGGAGGCCGCCCGCCAGGCCGAGGAAGCGCGCCAGGCCGGACAGCCCTTCCTCACGGCCGGCGGCTCCACCTCGCCCTCCGCGCTCCCGCAGCCGGTCCTGGCCGACCAGCTCACCGCCCCGCAGCCGATCGTCACCGACTACCCGCCCGCCCTGCCGGCCTACCCCGCCCCGCAGCCGCCGACCTTCGCCGACACGATGCTGCCGCAGCCCGGCACCGCCGAGCGCGAGCGCGCGTTCCTGCGCGCCTCCGAACTGCTCGGCCCGGACGCCGGAGTCGCCTCCAAGATCGCCATGGCGAACTACCTCCTGAAGGGGGCAGCGTGACCCTGCCCGTAACCCACGCCGTCGTCCACCAGGCCGCCCGCGCCTACGAGGCCCGGACCCCGGCGGGCGAGCGCGTGATCGTGATCGAGACCGAGCATCAGGCGCCCGGTCAGATCACCCGATCGGTCGTCCCTCTCCCGGAGCACGTGGCGCTGGACCTCTCCAGTGCCATCGAAAGCACCGGATGGTGAGCCTCCGGGTGGTTTGATAGGACAATGCGCGAGCCCGAATGCTGGGTGATCGCCGAGGTGGTTCTCAGTGTGCTCCAAGCCGACCGGCTCAACGGCGAGTATCTGCTGACCCAGTACGTCAGCACCGCCGAAGCCCGAGCCCTGCTGAACGCCCCGCGCGTCCCCGCCGAGGCGGTACCCCTGCTGGCCGAGATCGGCCGCACCCGTAGGCTGGCTCTCGCCATCCTTCAGACCCTCGTCTCCTGACACGCCAAGGCCCCCGGCCGGCGCTGCTCGCACAGTGCTGACCGGGGGCCCGTTTTGCGTTTCAGGACTCCGCCGTCCCGCCCTCCTCGCCCGTCTTCTCCTTCTTCTTCGGCGGCTTCCACCCCCGCGGCTTCTTCCACACGATGTGCAGCCGGTCCGCCTTCAACCGCGCCCCGGAGTACGGGGCCTTCAAGAGGTACACCCGCTCGATCGCCAGCCGCAGCAGCTGACCCCGGTAGTGCGCGTCCCCGGACTCCCACAGCTTCAGGCAGCGCTCGGGGTCTCTCAGCACGGCGATGTCCGCCATCGGCTTGGCGACCGCCTCCCACTCCTCCCGCGCGCTCTCCACGTCCTCCACCGCCGCCCGGCGCAGCTTGATGAACGTCTCCTCGCCGTCGCGGCCGGTGTACGCGCCGCCCGCGTTGAGCCGGTCGAGCTTGGCCACGGCTTCCTCCGCCAGCTTGATCTGGCCCCGGGCGTCGCTCTCCTTCTGGCTCTCCTCCGGGTGGGCCAGCGCCACCCAGCCTTCCGCGACGGCCAGCATCACCGGGTCGAGCGGGCTGCTCGTGGTCACCTTCTTGCGCCACTCCTCGCCGAGGACGCGTTCCACCGAGGTCCGCATCCCGCTCACCGGGTCGGGGCAGGTCTTCAAGCCGAGGTTGAGCGGGCCGCAGCGGAACGAGCTTCCGTGGATCGTCGCGTTGTGGTGCTTCTTCGGGTCGCGGCCCCCGCCGTCGCAGTACATGAGTCCCGACGCGGGCGAGCGCTCGACCGGCTTCTCCTGTTCCTCCACGGTCGGCAGGTTCGTGCGCCGGTCGATCTTGGCCGCGATCTTGCGGTGCTTGTCCCAGGTCTCCTGCGGGATGGTCTCCACCCCCTTGGCGAAGACACGCACCGGCTTGCCCTTGGCGTTCAGGTAGAGCTGGTGGTGTCCGTTCACGGTCACCACCTGCCACCCCAGGTACACCGGGTTCCTCAAGATCTTCCCGACGGTGTTCGACCGGAACGGGCCACCGCGCGTCGCCCGGAAGCCGTCGGCGGTCAGGCCCAGCGCGATCCTTCGGTTCGACTTGCCCTCTGCGGCCTCCCGGTGAATCCGCTCGATCACCGGCCACATCTTGCTGTGCTTGAGCTTGCGCTTCTTCGTGACCTTTAGCCCGAGCGGGGGCATCGTCAGCCATTTGCCCTCGTCGCGGTGCGTGGCCTTCGTGCCGCGGACCTTCTCCGACAGGACCCGGCTGTACTCGCGGGCGTCCTCCGCCTTGCCGATGATGCGCGAGCGGTCCTCGGGGATGTTGGTGTCCAGCCGGTCCAGGTCGAACACGAGCCGCTTGCCCGGGACGTCCAGGATCTTCAGCACGTCGCCCGCGCCCTGGCGGGAGTAGCGGGAGGAGTCGTACACCCACAGGCAGTCCGAGTCCCCTTCGAGCAGCGCGTGCACCGCCGCGTCGAACTCGGGACGCTTCACGCCCTTCTTGTAGGCCGAAAGGTTCTCGCGGTAGACGCGCCGGATCTCGTACCCGTTGGTCTTGCCCCACGCCCGGCCCCGCGCCTCCTGCGCCTTCAGCGACAGGATGTCCTGGACAGCCGTACCCCTCACGACCTGCGACTTCCTAAGAAGCAGGTCGACGTATCGCACCGGTCCGGCAGGCTTGCGAGCCATGGTTCCACTCTCCAGTCAGCGGCACGGGCCTGCATCCTGGAGGTGCAAGGTCGACCCGTCCTCCTGGGAGGAGCACGCCAACACCCACATCTCCCCGGCGATCGGCCTGCCCGAGCTGCCCTTCGTCCGCTTCACCGGCTACGTCCCGCAGCCCGGCGACCCGCGCGTGCCGCTGATGGAACTGCTCTCCGCCCGCAAGTGGGCGCCCCTGCTGCGGTACGCGGCCGGCCGCCCGTTCGCCTGGGTCGACGACGTCATCCCGCCCCGGCTGGTCCGCAACTCGCTCCTGCGCCGCGACCGCCTGCTGCTGACCGTCGACCCCGGCCCGGGACTCGAACGCCACCACGTGGACCGGCTGCTGTCCCGCCCGCCGCGCCCCCGGGCGGTGCCCACGATCAGCCGGTGGGCAGCCAGCTGACGTGCCCGGCGAGCAGCGCGTACCCGACGAACGCCACCGTGTCGATCAGCGCGTGCGCCACCACCAGCGGCATCACCCGCCCCCACCGCCGGTACAGCAGGCAGAACACCACGCCCATCACGATGTTGCCGACCAGCCCGCCGACCCCCTGGTACAGGTGGTACGAGCCGCGCAGCAGCGAGCTCGCCGCCAGCGCCGCCGGCCACGTCCAGCCCAGCTGCCCGAGCCGGCGCAGCAGGTAGCCGAGGACGACGACCTCCTCCAGGACGGCGTTCTGCCAGGCCGACAGCACCAGCACCGGGATCCGCCACCAGACGTCCGGCAGCCCGGACGGCGCGACCGTCAGGTTGTAGCCGGCCGCCTGCGAGGCCAGGTAGAGCGCCAGCCCCGAGCCGCCGATCGCCGCCGCGACGGCCGCGCCCCGGCCGAGGTCGCCCAGCTTGCGCCCGAGGTCGAAGCCGAGCACCCGCAGCGTGGTGCCCTCGCGCACCAGCAGGTAGCCGACCAGCACCACCGGCATCAGCCCGCGGCCGATGTAGTAGAGCTGCCAGACCAGGTCCAGCCAGGGCCGGCCGGGGGCGCGCGAGCCGTTCAGGGTGGCCACCTGCTGGCCCAGCTTCAGGGTCTCGGTGAGCGAGCCGGTGAAGCTGATCAGCGCGCCGATGCCGCTCGCCCCGAGCGAGAGGCCGAGGACGGTCAGCAGCTCCACCCCGAGCAGGCGGCGGGTCGGCGCGGCGGTCTCCGGTACGGTCGGGACGGTCGTCACGGGGGTGCTCCAGCACGGGCGGCGGCGGACGGACGGCGCTCCGGGCGCCGGCGGACGGCCGTCGGCGGACCGGAGCGATCATCCTTCCACAGCGCGCCCGGCGCTCCCGGGCCCGCTACCCCACCGGCCAGGTGTGCACCGGCTCGCCGCCGCGCATGTGCTCCATGTACCGCCGGGTCATCGCCGCCAGCGCGGCCGGCCGCTCCATCCCGTGCTGCTCGCGCAGCCGGTGGAAGGTCGCGCTCTGCCAGGACGCGCCGTTGACCCGGCGCAGACAGCGCTGCTCGATGATGCCGAGGTAGCGGTCCCGGTCGGCGGGCTCCACGCCCCACGCGTCCAGCCCCTGGTAGGCCATCGGCAGCAGCTCGTTGAGCACCAGGTCGACGGCGGGGACGGTGGTCAGCCCGCCGCCGCGCCCGGCCCGGCCCGAGCGCGGCCACTGGAACACCGCGTCGACGCCGTACCGGGCCGCCTGCTGGAAGTTCTCGTCGGCCTTCTCGAACGGCAGCCTGGTCCAGATCGGCCGGGACTGCTCGGCCAGCACCCGCACCACGCCGTAGAAGAACGCCGCGTTGGCGAGGGTGTCGGCCACCGTCGGCCCCGCCGGCAGCGCCCGGTTCTCCACCCGCAGGTGCGGCACCCCGCCGCTGACGTCGTACACCGGGCGGTTCCAGCGGTAGATGGTGCCGTTGTGCAGCCGCATCTCGCCCAGCCGCGGGACGCCGCCGGAGGCCAGCACCTTGGCCGGGTCCTCGTCGTCGCAGATCGGCAGCAGTGCCGGGAAGTACCGCAGGTTCTCCTCGAACAGGTCGTACGCCGAGTCCACCCAGCGCTCGCCGAACCAGGTGATCGGGCGCACGCCCTGCGCCTTGAGCTCCGCCGAACGGGTGTCACAGGCCTGCTGGAAGAGCACCGGACGGGTCTCCCGCCACAGCTCCCGGCCGAACAGGAACGGCGAGTTGGCGCCGAGCGCGAGCTGCGGACCGCAGATCGCCTGAGCGGCGTTCCACACCGAGGAGAACCGTTCCGGCGTCACCTGGAGGTGCAGTTGCAGCGAGGTCGCGGCGGCCTCGGCGACCATGGTGATGGACTCCAGCTGGAGGTGTTCGACGCCCTCGATGTCCAGCGTGATGTCCTCGCCCCGGGCGGCCAGGATCTGGTCGCTGAGCAGGCTGTACCGCTGGTTGTGGGACATCGCGTCGAGGCCGGTGTGGTCCGGTTCCAGGGTCGGCAGGATGCCCACCATCACGATCCGCGCGCCGGCCTCCGCGGCCCGCCGGTCGGCGTAGCGCAACCCGGTGTCGAGCTCCTCGCGCAGTTCCTCGAAGACGTGCCCGAAGAGCCGGTGCGGGGCGATGTTGACCTCGATGTTGAAGCGGCCCAGTTCGGTCTGGAAGTCGGGCGAGCCGATCGCGGTGAGCACCTGGGCGTTGTTCAGCAGCGGAAGGCCCTGCTCGTCGGCCAGGTTGAGCTCGATCTCCACCCCCATGACGCCCTTCGGGCGGTCGAACCGCTCCTCCCGCAGCATCCGGCCGAGCGCGTCGAGGCAGGACTGGAGCTTGCGCCGGTACATCTGCCGGTCCGAAAGGTCCGCCCGGGTCGCCACGACCTTCTCGCCCATGGTCTCCTCCTCCTGAGCCGGCCGGCCCCCGACCGTGCAAGCATCATGCCCACCCCGAAGATCGATACCCGAAAGCTTCGATTGGCTTGCATTGCAAGGAAACTGATGCCGTATCAGCCCATCTGCCGACTTGCCCGGGGCCACCGCCTGTGATAAACAGGTCACCCTGCGCACCTGTTCGAGTAGAATTCGCACTGCGCCACGGCCCGGCCCGCCATCGCCGCGAGACCCCCGGCGACGACGGCCGCGCCGGCATCGCGATCCTGCCCAACCGGACAAGGCCCAGGTCCCGTCACCGTCGACGCACCAGCCAGCCATGCCGGTATGCCGCACTCGCACGCCGATCTCGCACGGAGAGGCGACCTTGCCATGACTCTGCAGACCCCCCAGCCCCCGCCCAGCGCCCTGCGCGCGGTCCTCGCCGCGCTCGACTCGGAGACCGCGCTGCGCCAGCCCGCCGCCGCCGCGCTGCGTCATCCGACCGGGCCGCTCCTCCCCGCGCACCCGCTCGCCGTCCACGTCCTGGAGGGGCCGCGGGCCGAACTCGCCGCCGCCCGGCGGACGGGGTGGCGCTTCCTCATCAAGGACGGCACCGAGGTGGCCGCGGCCGCCGAGGTGGTGCAGGGGGCGGAGGGCCACACCTTCTCCCACTTCACCGCCGGTCCGTACCTGGACTCCACGCTCCGCGCGCTGCGCGAGGCCTGGCAGCTCGCCCAGTCCGCCCGGTCCCGCTGCCAGCCGCGGCTGCTGACCTTCCCCGGCCAGTACGCGACGGCGCTGTGGCTGCACTGCCCGGACGGCGGCCCCGCCGCCGACCTGCTGATCCCGCTGGCCCCGGCCCCGATGGGCGTCACCGCGCACCGCGCCCACCCGGCCGCCGACGTGCTGCCGCTGCTGGCCCGGACCCCCGTCGCCCGGACCGAGGTGGACCCGCGCCCGCTGCTGCTCGGCACGGCGGACGGCGCCCGGCTCCCCTCCGGGGCGCTCTAGGACGCGCGGCCCCCGGGCCGTCCGGCACCCGGCCCGCCACCCGGACGGGTCATCCGGCATGGCCCGACCAGGCCGCCCGCCGGATGGCCCGGTCGGGACCGCCCGCGCCTCCCGACCACCTGAACGGGTGATCTCTGCCCGGGGGTTGTGGCGCATGTCACGAAATCGCTGCGCGCGCGTCCGCAGATGCCGACACTGGGAACCAGCGTGGAAGGACCTCCTGTCCTACCCACTTGAGCGCTGGTCCACACCTGGCCCGGCGCCGGACAGAATCCGACCACCGCGGCGGCGCCCACCGGCGACACCGCGTCACGGGGAGGATCGCAGAGCGAAGCGAGGGTACGCGTATGTGCCAGCACCGTCCTGAGTGCCCGTCGGCCGAGTCCGAGG
Source organism: Kitasatospora sp. NPDC097605 (assembly GCF_040302725.1). Lineage (NCBI taxonomy): Bacteria > Bacillati > Actinomycetota > Actinomycetes > Kitasatosporales > Streptomycetaceae > Kitasatospora > Kitasatospora sp. NPDC097605. The sequence goes on from NZ_JBEOSF010000018.1 coordinate 147,535, forward strand.
ACCGCGAGGCCGCCGTCCCGGTGGCCTGTCACCCGGAGCAGGGGTGGAGCCTGCTCTGCAACGGCGTCCTGCTGTTCGAGGACACCGGTGAGCTGCTGCCCGACGGCCGGGTGATCGCCCCGCGCCGCCCGGCCGCGAGCGCGGTCTGAGCCGCCGGCCTCCACGGGGGAACGAGCGCGAAGGGCAGGGCCCCGGCGGACGGATCCGCCGGGGCCCTGCCTGGTGTCCCGCGCCGGTCAGACGCCGTACTCGTCCAGCGGCGGGCAGGAGCAGACCAGGTTGCGGTCGCCGTACGCGCCGTCGATCCGGCTGACCGGCGGCCAGTACTTGTCCGCCGGGTTCACGCCGGCCGGGAAGACCGCCTCCTGCCGCGTGTAGCCGTGCGCCCAGTCGCCGGCCAGGGTGGCGGCGGTGTGCGGGGCGTTGCGCAGCGGGTTGTCGTCGGCCGCCCAGGCGCCCGAACCGACCTTGTCGATCTCGGCCCGGATCTCGATCATCGCGTCGCAGAACCGGTCGATCTCGAACAGGTCCTCGGACTCGGTCGGCTCGATCATCAGCGTGCCGGCCACCGGGAAGGACATGGTCGGCGCGTGGAAGCCGTAGTCGATCAGGCGCTTGGCGATGTCGTCCACCGTCACGCCGGTCTCCTTGGTGAGCGGGCGCAGGTCGATGATGCACTCGTGCGCCACCAGGCCGCCGGGGCCGGTGTAGAGCACCGGGAAGTGCGGGGCCAGCCGCTTGGCGATGTAGTTGGCGTTCAGCACCGCGACCTGGGTGGCGCGCTTGAGGCCCTCGCCGCCCATCAGCCGGACGTACGACCAGGAGATCGGCAGGATGCCCGCCGAGCCCCACGGGGCGGCCGAGATCGGGCCGACGCCGGTGGCCGGGCCGGCCTCCTCCTGGAGCGGGTGGTTCGGCAGGTACGGCGCGAGGTGCGCGCGCACCGCCACCGGGCCGACGCCCGGGCCGCCGCCGCCGTGCGGGATGCAGAAGGTCTTGTGCAGGTTCAGGTGCGAGACGTCCGCGCCGAACTTGCCCGGCTTGGCCAGGCCGACCAGCGCGTTCAGGTTGGCGCCGTCGACGTACACCTGGCCGCCGGCCTCGTGCACCAGGCCGCAGATCTCGGTGATCTGGGTCTCGTACACGCCGTGGGTGGACGGGTAGGTGACCATCAGCACGGCGAGGCTGTCGCGGTGCTGCTCGATCTTGGCCTTGAGGTCCTCGACGTCGACGTCGCCGTCGACCAGGGTCTTGACCACGACCACGCGCATGCCGGCCATCACCGCGGAGGCGGCGTTGGTGCCGTGCGCGGAGGACGGGATGAGGCAGACGTCGCGCTGGGTGTCGCCGTTGGCGTGGTGGTAGGCGCGGACGGCCAGCAGGCCGGCCAGCTCGCCCTGGGAGCCGGCGTTCGGCTGGATGGAGACGGCGTCGTAGCCGGTCACCTCGACCAGCTGCCGCTCCAGCCCGCGGATCAGGGTGAGGAAGCCCTCGGCCTGGTCGACCGGCGCGAAGGGGTGCAGCTGGCCGAACTCCGGCCAGGTCACCGACTCCATCTCGGTGGTCGCGTTGAGCTTCATGGTGCAGGAGCCCAGCGGGATCATGCCGCGGTCCAGCGCGTAGTCCCGGTCCGACAGGCGGCGCAGGTAGCGCAGCATGGCGGTCTCCGAGCGGTGGCTGTGGAAGACCGGGTGGGTCAGGTACTCGTCCTGGCGCAGCAGCGCCTCGGGCAGCGCGTCGGCGCTCTCCGCCACCTCGACGCCCTCGACGCCGAACGCGGCCCAGACGCCCGCCAGGTGCTCGCGGGTGGTGGTCTCGTCGGTGGAGACCGAGATCCGGTCGGCGCCGTCCTGGAAGACGTTGACGCCCTGGGCGCGGGCGGCGGCGGCGATCTCGGCGGCGCGGCCGGGGACGACCGCGGTGACGGTGTCGAAGAACTCGCCGTGCAGCAGCTCGACGCCGCCGGCCCGCAGGCCCTCGGCGAGGGCGGCGGCGTAGCGGTGGGTGCGGCGGGCGATGTCGGCCAGGCCGTCCGGGCCGTGGTAGACGGCGTACATCGAGGCCATCACGGCGAGCAGCACCTGGGCGGTGCAGATGTTGCTGGTGGCCTTCTCGCGGCGGATGTGCTGCTCGCGGGTCTGCAGGGCCAGCCGGTAGGCGCGGTTGCCGTCGGCGTCGACGGAGACGCCGACCAGGCGGCCGGGCAGCGAGCGGGCGTACTCGGCGCGCACCGCGAGGTAGCCGGCGTGCGGGCCGCCGAAGCCCATCGGCACGCCGAAGCGCTGGGAGGTGCCGCAGGCGATGTCGGCGCCGAGCTCGCCCGGCGACTTCAGCAGGGTCAGCGCGAGCAGGTCGGCGGCGACGGCGACGATCGCGCCCAGGCCGTGGGCCTGCTCGATCAGCGGGGCGAGGTCGCGGACCACACCGGTGGCGCCGGGGTACTGGAGCAGCACGCCGAACACGCCGCGCTCGGCGATCTCGGCCGGGATGCCCTCGGACAGGTCGGCGACGACGACCTCGACACCGGTGGGAACGGCCCGGGTGTTGATCACCGCGACGGTCTGCGGCAGGGTCTCGGCGTCGACCAGGAAGACGCCGCCCTTGACCTTGGTGACGCGGCGGGCCAGGGCCATCGCCTCGGCGGCCGCGGTGCCCTCGTCCAGCAGCGAGGAGCCGGAGGTGGGCAGGCCGGTCAGGTCGGAGACCAGGGTCTGGAAGTTGAGCAGCGCCTCCAGGCGGCCCTGCGAGATCTCCGGCTGGTACGGGGTGTACGCGGTGTACCAGGCCGGGTTCTCCATGACGTTGCGCAGGATCACCGGCGGGGTGAAGGTGCCGTAGTAGCCCAGGCCGATCATCGACGTGAGCACGGTGTTGCGGCCGGCCAGCTCGCGCAGCTCGGCGAGGACCTCGGCCTCGCTGCGGCCGGCGGGCAGGTCGAGCGCGGTGATCGAGCGGATCGCCTCGGGAACGGCGGCGGTGGCCAGCTCGTCCAGCGAGCCGTAGCCGACCTGGGCCAGCATCTTCTCCTGCGCGGCGGCGTCGGGGCCGATGTGGCGGTTCTCGAAGGGGCTGGCCTGTTCGAGCTCGGTGAGGGTCGCGGGGGTGGTGGGGCGTCCCGAGTTCGGCTGGGCGTTCATGGTGGTCGAGGCCTCCTGGTCACGGACCGGCGGGGGTGCGCACGCCGGGCGCCGCACCGCTGCGGACAGCAGCGGACGGCCCGGTCGGACGTACCCGACAGGCCTCCCCCTCTGTCATCGGGACCTGAGAGCTTCGCCCGCACGGAGCGCCGTGGGACGCCCCGCCGGCTTGCACCGTCGGTGAGGGTGGGGTCCGCCGGCTCCCTCGCCCGCGATCCTGCCCTGCTTTCCAGAGTGACCTATCCCGCACGGTACGGATGCCTGAGAGATTCCGGGGAGGAGTTGCTCCTTCGGCGCCCCGACCAGCGGTTTCCGCTGTCGGGGACTCTCCCGAGCGGGCTCGGCGGTCGCGCCCAGGGTACCAGCGGGAGGCCCCCCGATCACGGGTGCGTCAGGTCGTCCGGCCACTTCGCCGCCGACGGCGGCGATGACCCGGTCGGCGCAGCCCCCGCCCCGTCCGGCCGCGCCCCGCTCGCACCTGTCCGGTTCATGGCTTTTGGTGTGAAGTGGCGTTGTCCTGCGGGCGTACCGCGAGCTCACCGCACTGGAGGAAAGAAGCGTGCAGACCGACATCGACCCCCGGGACCTGATCGGCCACAAGGCGGTCGACCGCAACGGGGACAAGATCGGCACCATCGACGAGGTGTACCTGGACGACGCCACCGGCCGGCCCGAGTGGGCCGCCGTCCGGACCGGCATCTTCGGCCGGGACGCGTTCGTCCCCCTGACCACGAGCGAGTTCGCCGGCGACGAGCTTCGGGTGCCCTACGACAAGTCCCTGGTGAAGGACTCACCGGACTTCGGCGTGGGCCAGCACCTGTCGCCCGCCCAGGAATTCCAGCTCTACCGCTACTACGGCCTGGACACCCCGGCCGAGGGACGGTCGCCGGCGGCCGGCGAGGTCCCGCGGGCGGAGGCCGACGACCTCGACTTCGGCACCACCGCCGGCACCGGCGCGGCCGCCGCCCACACGCCGGCCGCCCACCCGCCGGCCCCGCACACGACGGCCCCCGCCACCAACGGGACGGGCGCGACCCACGGCACCAACGCGGCCCGCCCGGCCAAGCAGCTCACCTTCCACCGGGCGGCCGACCTCGACAAGCCGGCCGACCCCACCCCGGAGACGCACATGCGGCCCCTCGCCACCCCCGCGCCGGTCGCCCCCTCGACGCCCCCCGCCCCGGCCCCCGCCGCGGCCCCGGCTCCCGTCACCCCCGCTCCCGCTCCGGCGCCCGTCCCGGCCGACGCGGCACCCACCGCACCGCAGCCCGCCGCCGAGCCGCACCCTCGGCCCGCGCGGCCGGCGAACGACCCGGGCGCCTCCTCCCCCACCGGCCGGGTGGAGATCACCTGCCGCGAGGAGCGCCTGGACATCACCACCGAGTGGCATGTGATCGGCACCGCCAGGCTGCGCAAGTACGTGACCAGCGAGCAGGTGGAGCGCCGGGTCCCGGTGGTCCACGAGCGGGTCCGGGTGGAACGGATCCCGGTCGGCGAGGCCGAGCGGGCCGCGCTCGACGAGAAGGAGATCGCCGAGGCGGTGGAGGAGGTCACCCTGCGCGAGGAGCGCCCGGTGGTCCGCAAGTACCTGGCCCCGATCGAACGGGTCCGCCTGGTGATCGAGCGGTACACCACCGAGGAGGTGGTCCGCGAGGAGCTGCGGCGCGAGCAGGTCGAGGTCCACGACAACGCCGCGGCACCGACCGCTCCGGCCTCCCCTCCGCCGGCCGCGCCCCCGGCCCGCCCGGTCCCGGCCCGCCCGCTCGTCTGACCCCGCCCCCCGAGGGACCCCGGCCGCCGCGGCCGGGGTCCTTCCTTTTTACCAAGGCTTAACCAATGAATATTTGACACTCTGAAGTATCTCCCGGCATGGTTACTTCAGTTCATTCACTATGTACGGGAGGAAGCAACCGTGAGTGAGGCACCACAGCCCACCACCGCGGCCGAGAAGCAGAGCAGCGCCCGGGTCCTGCCGGCCCTCATCCTGGCGATGCTGTCGTTCAGCGTGGTGCAGACCGCGGTCGTCCCGATCCTGCCCTCGCTCGCCAAGGAACTGAGCGTCTCCGGCTCCAGCATCACCTGGCTGATGACGGCCAACCTGCTGTCGGCCGCCGTGCTGACCCCCCTGCTGGGCCGCTTCGGCGACCTGCGCGGCCGCAAGCCGATGCTGCTGATCTCGCTGGCCGGCCTGGTCGCGGGCTCCGCGCTCGCGGTCTCCACCCACTCCTTCACCTGGCTGGTCGTCGCCCGCGTGCTGCAGGGCGCCGGCGGTGGCGTGCTGCCGCTCGCCATCAGCATCGTCCGCGACGAGCTGCCCAAGCAGAAGGTGACCGGCGGCGTCGCCGCCATCAGTGCCTCGATGGGCGTCGGCAGCGGCCTCGGCCTGGTCGCCACCGGCCTGCTGCTGGAGCACTGGAGCTACAAGTCGATCTTCTGGATGGGCCTGGTCTTCGGCCTGATCGCGGTCGCCCTGGTCGCCCTGCGGGTGCCCACCGACCCGGTCACCGACAAGGACGGCGGCGCCGACCCGCTCGGCGCGCTCACCCTCGCCGGCTGGCTCTCCGCCCTGCTGGTCGCGGTCAGCCAGGGCAACAACTGGGGCTGGACCTCCACCAAGACCCTGGGCCTGTTCGCCGTCGCCGCCGTGGTCGCCCTGATCTGGGGCGTCATCGAGGTCAAGGTCGCGCACCCGCTGGTCGACATGAAGATGATGTCCCGTCCGGCCGTCGCCTTCACCAACCTGGCCGGCCTGCTGATCGGCTTCGGCATGTACGGCTCGTTCATGGTCATCAGCAACTTCGCCCAGACCCCGGAGAAGCTCGCCCACTACGGCTTCACCGCCACCGTGCTGCACGCCGGCGTGATGCTGCTGCCCTCCGCCCTCGGCTCGATGGTCGCCGCCCCGCTCGGCGCCCTGCTGATCGCCCGCCGCGGCCCGCGCCTGCCGCTGGTCCTCGGCGGTGTCCTCGGCGCCGTCGCGATGGCCTACCTGGCCCTGCGGCACAGCCACGAGGGCGACATCTACCTCTCCTCGGCGATCTTCGGCCTCGGCATCGGCCTCGCCTTCTCGGCGATGCCCGCCTACATCAACGGCGCCGTCCCGGTCGAGCAGAGCGGCATCGCCAACGGCATGAACGCGGTGCTGCGCACCGTCGGCGGCGCGATCGGCACCGCCGTCATGGCCGCCATCCTCACCGGCGACACCATGAAGCTGCCGATCCCGGTCTCGCTGCCCACCCTGGACGCCTACCAGCACGCGTTCTGGACCGCCGCCGTGGTCTGCGTCGTGGCCGGCGCCGTCCCCTTCCTCATCCGCACCGTCAAGCCGGCCACCTCGGTGACCCTCGGCAACCGGACCGCGGACCTGACCTCCGGCCGTGAGCCGGTGAAGACCGACGCCTGACGAGGCGTCCGACCCGCGCCCAGGGACAGGGCGCGGGGACCGGACCCGGACGGTCGCCGAGGGCATCGCGACCGTCCGCGGCCCGGAACCGCACGCGGCCCCACCCGGCACTCCCGCCGGGTGGGGCCGCTTCGCGCTCGCGTCCTACTCGTCGTCGTCCACGTCCTCGGCCGGCCACCCCTCGCGCAGCGGCAGCGGCCTGGCCGGCTCCAGCGCCGGATCCTCGATCGCGAAGGTCCGCACCCGCCCCGGCCCGCTCCACGGCGTCTCGAAGCGCACCGTCACCCGGCCCACCCCGCTGCCCTGCACCCACCCCGGCCCGTACTCCGCGTGCCGCACGTCCTGCCCCGGAAGCCAGCGCCGCACCACCGCGGCCTCCTCCTCGACCGCCTCCGGCTCCTCCTCCGCGCCGGCCCCGGCACCCGCCGCGGCCGCGGCCTCCGCCTCCTCCCGGACGGCCTGCGCGAACAGGTCCTCCTGGGTGTAGTCGGCCAGCTGCGCCACCCCGACACCCAGCAGCCGCACCCCGCCGGTGATGTCCACCTGCGAGGCCAGCCGCCGGGCCGTCTCGACGATCACCGTCTCGTCGTCCGTCGGGCCGCGCAGCGTCTCGGAGCGGGTCAGCGTCGAGAAGTCGAAGCGCCGGACCTTCAGCACCACGGTCCGCCCCGAACGCCCCGCGCCGCGCAGCCGCCGCACGCACCGCAACGCGAGCGCCTCCACCTCCCGCAGCACCCGGTCCCGGTCGGCCAGGTCCACCTCGAAGGTGTCCTCCACCGAGACCGACTTGGCGTCCTGGTCCGCCACCACCGGCCGGTCGTCCAGACCTATCGCCATCTGGTGGACACCGACCCCGTGCGCCCGGCCCAGCAGCTGCACCAGCTCCGCCTCACCCGCCGCGGCCAGCTCCGCCACCGTGGTCAGCCCCGCCCGGCGCAGCACCTGCTCGGTGGCCGGGCCGATCCCCGGCAGCGCCCGCACCGGCATCGGCCCGAGCACCGCCCGCTCCTGCCCCGGCTCGATCAGCACCAGCCCGTCCGGCTTGGCCTGCTCGGAAGCGATCTTGGCCATCAGCTTCGACCCGGCCGCCCCGACCGAGGCGGTCAGCCCGGTGCGCCGCTCGATGTCCGCCCGCAGGTCCTCCGCCAGGGCCAGCACCAGCCGCTCCCCCGTGCCGTGGTCCGCCTCGGCCAGCACCGGGCCGTACGGACCGGCCTCCAGGTCGACGAAGGCCTCGTCCAGGCTCAGCGGCTGCACCAGCGGCGACAGCTCCCGCAGCAGCGCCATCACCAGCTCGCTCACCTGCCGGTACGCCTCGAAGCGGCCGGCCAGGAAGGCCGCGTTCGGGCAGAGCCGGCGCGCCTGCGCCATCGGCATCGCCGAGTGCACCCCGAACCGCCGCGCCTCGTAGGAGGCCGTCGAAACCACCCCGCGCCCGCCGAGACCGCCGACGATCACCGGCTTGCCGCGCAGGCTCGGCTTGGCCGCCTGCTCCACCGACGCGAAGAAGGCGTCCATGTCGAGGTGGATGATGCTCGGCAGTGACCGCACCCGCCGATCATGCCGCACGGGTCCGACAACACCGCCGAACCCGGCCGCCGCCTCAGCGCGCGGCCCGCTCCCGGCCGGCGTCCGCCAGCGCCCGCGGTATGCCCGGCTCGCTCGGGCCGAGGAACAGCGGGTCCGGCCGAAGCCAGGCGTTCAGAGCCGCCTTCCCGGCCCCCGGGATCTCCCGGAGCCCGCCGTACAGCCAGGTGGCGTCCCGCACCTCCGGCACCCCCACCGCGTACGACTCGATCCCCGCCGCCTCGCAGAGCGCCAGCGCCCGGCGGACGTGGAAGTCCTGGCTCACCAGCACCGCCCGGTCCACCCCGAAGATGCGGTGCGCCCGGGTGCAGGAGTCCCAGGTGTCGAACCCCGCGTAGTCGCCGACCACCCGCACCTCCGGCACCCCGTGCTCGATCAGGTACCCGCGCATCGCGTCGGTCTCGTCGTAGCCGCTCCGGCCGTTGTCGCCGGTCACCAGGATCGCCTGGACCTTCCCCGTCCCGTACAGCTCCACCGCCGCGTCCAGCCGGTGCGCCAGGTAGGGCGAGGGCCTGCCGTCGAACAGCCCGGCGCCGAACACCACCGCCACCGGCGCCGGGGGCGCGCTCGCCACCGTCCCCACCCGGTCCCCCGCCGCCAGCCACAGCCAGGCACTCGGCGCGAGCGCCAGCGAGCAGCCGACCGTCACCAGCTGGAACAGCCGCCGCTGCGCCGGCCGCCGGCGCAGCCGAAGGCCGAGCCGCACCGCCCGGCGCGCCAGCAGACCGGGGATCCCGGGACCGAACCGCACATGCCCTCCCTCAACTCGGTTCACCCCGGGCACGACGACGCCGTGGGCCCGGACGGTTCCCCGTCCGGGCCCACGGCGTCGCTCGAATGTTCCTACACGGCCCGGTTGCGCCGCTGCGCCAGCTCGTCCGCCGGGTCCTGGCCGACCACCGTCTCACCGGTGTCCGTCCGCTCCGCGTGCAGCCGCACCAGGGTCAGCTCCAGCTCCCGCCAGACCGCGCCGACCGCGATCCCGAAGACCCCCTGGCCGCCCTTCATCAGGTCGACCACCTGCTGGGGGGTCGTGCACTCGTACACCGTCGCGCCGTCGCACATCAGCGTCAGCCCGGCCAGGTCGGCGACCTCGGCGGCCTGCAGATGGGCGACCGCCACCCGGATGTTCTGCAGCGAGACGCCGGCGTCCAGCAGCCGCTTGACGATCTTCAGCAGCAGGATGTCGCGGAAGCTGTAGAGCCGCTGGCTGCTCGCCGGGTACACCGAGCGCACACTCGGCTCCAGCAGGCCGGTGCGGGCCCAGTAGTCCAGCTGGCGGTAGGTGATCCCGGCCGCCGCGCAGGCGGTGGGACCCCGGTAGCCGATCAGCTCGGACGTCGGTGAGAGCCGCTCCAGGGCCGGCTGGCCGGGCTGCACCGCGGGGAACCGGCCCACCCTCGGCAGCTCCGCCGTCCGGGGCAGTTCGGTCACCTTGCGGGTGGTGCGCGGCAGGTGCACGGCGCACAGGCCTCCCGCGGCCACTTCATCGCCAGTGCCGGTCATGCCTACCTCCGTCCACTCGTGCTGCGGGCAACCCAGACCGCGGGCGATCGGGCACCCGGGCAGCTCCTCCTGACGGTAGGCAGTCCCCCATGGCCCGTCAACGATCGCCACGCCGAGCCGAACAGACCACGTCACTCAGGAGAGTGGTTTTTCGTGCCCCTAGTGTGGGTAGGTGCGAGCATTTTGGCAAAACAGCCGTATCACCTACGGCACCTCGGCCCGCCGGCCGGTTCCGCGGCGCCCCCGGGCCGCGCCCCGGCCCTACTGCGGGCCGCCCCCGCCGAAGTCCTCCGGCGACACCTGGTCGAGGAACTCGCGGAACTTCTCGACCTCGTCCTCCTGCTCGTCCGGGATCGCGATGCCCGCCTCGGCGAGCACCTCCTCGCTCCCGTAGATCGGCGTGCCGGTGCGCAGCGCCAGCGCTATCGCGTCGGACGGCCGGGCGCTCACCTCCACCCCGCCGGCGAAGACCAGCTCGGCGTAGAAGACGCCCTCGCGCAGATCGGTGATCCGGACCTCGGTGAGCTGCTGGCCGAGCGCCTCCAGGACGTCCTTGAACAGGTCGTGCGTCAGCGGGCGCACCGGCGTCATGCCCTGCTGGGCGAAGGCGATCGCGGTCGCCTCGCCGGGGCCGATCCAGATCGGCAGGTACCGATCGCCCCCTACCTCCCGCAGCAGCACGATCGGCTGGTTGGAAGGCATCTCCACCCGGACACCCACGACGTCGAGCTCATTCACACAGGCAACCCTATGGCTCCCGACCCGGATATGAAAGCGCAGCGCCGACACCGCTGGTCAGCGCGGTGGGCCCGCAGGGGCCCGGGTCACGACCGGATCCGCAGGCCCGCCTGGACCATCGCGGCGTGCAGCCGGACGGACAGCGTCGCGAGTTCCCGGGCGGTCGCCTCGGCGTGCGCCCTGGTCTGCGGGTTGCGGTGCCGCCGCAGCGGCGCCACGACCTGCTCGACCAGCGCGACCTCCCGGTCCGCGGCGGCCTTCATGGCCCGCAGGTGGCGCGGCTCCAGCCCGTACCGGCCGAGCTCCGCGACCAGCCGGGCGACCTGCAGCGCCTCGCCGTCGTAGCCGCCGTCCGGTCCGGGCGCGACCAGCCCGTAGGACTCCCACTCGGCCAGCTCGGCCTCGCCGGACTCGGCGGCCGCCAGCAGCTCGGCCCGGCCCAGCCGGACCCCGGTCGAGGCCTCGGCCGCGGCGGTCAGCTCGCGGTCCGCCTCCTCCAGCGGCCCGGGCCGGGCGTCCGCGGCCGCGGGCAGCGCCGGCGGGTTCTCGCCGCGCTCGATCGCGTCGAGGTGCTCGCGGATCACCCGCAGCGGCAGGTAGTGGTCGCGCTGCATCCGCAGCACATAGGCCAGCCGCTCGACGTCGGCCGGGCTGAACTTGCGGTACCCCGAGGGGGTGCGCTGCGGCTCGACCAGCCCCTCCGCCTCCAGGAAGCGGATCTTGGAGATGGTGACCTCGGGGAAGTCGTCGCGCAGGAAGGCCAGCACGGCGCCGATGCTCAACAGCTCGTCACCACCGCGCCGCCGCCCGGCGGGCCGGTCCGGGCGGACCGGCTGCCTGGGGGCCGCGACCACCCCCCGCGCGCCCTGGTCCGGCCGGGGGCCGGACGACGCGGGGGTGGCCGCCCCGAGAGGAGAGGAAGGGGTGTTCGGACTCACTCGGGCTCCTGCCGACGTTGTTTTCAGTACCCCCGGTTGTGGCTGGCGAAGAAGACCAGCCGGTACTTCCCGATCTGCACCTCGTCGCCGTTGTTCAGGGCGACCTCGTCGATCCGCTCCCGGTTGACGTAGGTGCCGTTCAGGCTGCCGACGTCGGCGACGGTGAAGCCACCGCCCGGCGTCCGGCGGAACTCCACGTGCTTGCGGGAGACCGTGACGTCGTCCAGGAAGATGTCGCCCTGCGGGTGGCGGCCCGCGGTGGTCTTGTCCGAGTCCAGCAGGAACCGGCTGCCGGAGTTCGGGCCGCGCTGGACGATCAGCAGGGCCGAGCCCGGGGGCAGCGCGTCGATCGCGGCCAGCACCTCGGCCGAGAGCGCCGGCGTGCCGGTCCCGGTCGTGGTGTTGGGGTCGTAGGACTCCAGACCGGAGATCGAGATGGTCGAGGTGGTCTCGGCCGACCCCTCCGGCAGCAGTCCGCCGCGCAGCGCCGTACCGCAGTTGGAGCAGAACCGCGCGGAGGCCGGGTTCTGGTTGCCGCACCTGGGGCACGGAGTGGGGCCAGCCATGTTCACAGCCTCCTGGCGCGGCACACCCGACGGGTTGTGCCCGGCGTACGGGTCCGGGGCAAACCCTCCACCAGAGGTTGAGGGTCCTGTCGGGAAACCTATGCGCGGGCCGCCGGAGGGGTCAACCGACGCGCCGTAGCCCGCCTGATTCCCCGCGTACTGGGCTCCGGCGCCGTCCCGGAACAGCGGACGCTCGGCGTACTCCGCCCCCTCCGGGGCGGAGCGCATGCCCGGCACGGCGGGCTCGTCGTCCCGGCGGTGCAGCGCGGTGGGCGCCTCCGCCGCGGCCGCGCCGCGGCCCTTGTTGCGACCGAACAACTTCGAGAAGAAACTCACGGGCGAATCCCCTTGCGTGTGACAGACCCGCCCGTGGGGCAGGGTGAGAACCTCGGACAGGATGCGGGCCCGGTCGTGGATCGGGCCGGCTGGAGTGGCGCTCCGAACGTGACGGTCACTTCGGAGCCGGCTTGGCGTGCTGCGGCGTCTTCGGATCGACGAGCGCGTCGACGACCACCTTCTGCTGCTGGGAGATCGTCGCTCGTGCCTGGTGGCTCTCCAGGGTACGGACGACGCCTCCCGGAATGTTCAACGCGGGCGTGAGGTCCTGCGGATTCCCCACGACGGTGAAGCGGTAGGGCGCCGAGACCTTCTTGCCGTCGATCTGCACACCGCCGCCGGACACGTCCGTGAAGTAGGTGTTGACCACCACGCGCACATCGTTGATCTGAATCGCCTCCGCCCCCGCCGCTCTGAGTTCCTGCAGGGTGTCCAGCAGCATATCTGCCTTCACCTGCCCTTGGGGATCATCGACCGTCAGTACGATGCCCGGACCGGTGGCCCGGACGGTCCCGGCGAGGACACCGAGTTCCGTCGCCTTCTTCCTGGTCTGCTCCTGGGCCTCCTTGGCCTGGTTGGAGCTGTTCTCCAACTTGGCCAGGGACTGCTCCAACTCCGCCTTCTCCTGCTGGAGACGCTGCTGACGGCTGTCCAGTTCGTCGAGGATGCGGACCAGGTCCTCCTGGCGCGCGCCGCGCAGCTGACTGTGGTGGTCGTTGGTCGAGCGGACCTGGATCGCCAGTCCCAGGCCGAGCGAGAAGAGCAGCAGGGCCACCACCAGCTGACCGCGCGACAGCCGCGGCGGCCACAGCGCGGCCATCAACCGCCGGCGTCCGGCGTGCCGGTCGACGGTCTGCGCGGAAACCGACATCGGCGCGTGCTCGGGCTCCTCCTGGTCGTCCTCGGGCTCCGGCTCCTCCGCGGGATCCGCCGGCCCGGAGTCAGCACCGGGCGTCTCCGCCGTCACCTCCGGCGCACGCGCTGGCGCAGGCGTCACCACGGGGGCGCGCCGGGGGGCGGGCGGGGCGGACTCGACCTCGGGTTCGGCGTCGGACCCGGCGCGCGGAGCCTCCGCCGGCCGCACGGGCGCCTTCTCAAGGGCCTTTTCGCGGGCCTTCTCGGGCACCTTCTCTGCCCTCTCCGCCCTCTCCGCCCTCTCCACCGTCTCCGCCGGCGCGGCCTCCACCGCGGCCGCCTCGACCGGCCCGGTCACCGCCTCGTCCGCGGACCTTTCCCCGCGCTTCTCCTCCTGCACGACTTCTCCCGCCGATCCGTCCGATTTCTCCTCCGCCGCGCGCCCGCGGCCCGGCTCAGGCGCGGAAGACATGGCGCCGGATCGCCGCGGCGTTGGAGAAGATGCGGATGCCGAGGACGACGACCACACCGGTGGACAGCTGCGAGCCGACGCCCAGCTGGTCGCCGAGGAAGACGATCAGCGCCGCCACCACCACGTTGGAGAGGAAGGAGACGAAGAACACCTTGTCGTCGAAGATCCCGTCCAGCATCGCGCGGACACCGCCGAACACCGCGTCCAGCGCCGCCACCACCGCGATCGGCAGGTAGGGCACCACGGCGTCGGGCACCTCGGGCTGGACGAAGAGTCCGACGACGACCCCGATCACGAGACCCAGTACGGCAATCACGGTGTAGCGGCTCCTGTCGCTGCGGAGGGCGACCCGGTGGTGGTCGCGGTGGTCGGGCGGGAGGTCGTGCTCTTGGTGGCCGGGGCACTGGGCGAGCGCTTGCCGCTCGCCTTCGGCGACGGCGAGGCCTCGCCGGACGGGCTGCCCGTCGCGGCCACCCCGGCGCCGGCGCTCCCGCTCGGGGACGCGCTCGGACTCGCGGCCGCGCCGGCGGTCGGACTCGCGCTCGGACTCGCGGCCGCGCCGGCGGTCGGACTCGGGCTCGTGCTCGCACTCGGCGAGGGCTCGGGGGTGGCGGGCTGCGCGGTCCGCAGGGTGACGCCGACGGCCGCGGGCAGGGTCAGGCTCTTCTGCGCCGAGATGGTCGACTTGATGCCGTACTTCTCCTGGAGCAGCCGCAGGTACTGGCCCGCCATGGCGCTCTCGAAGGCGCTCACCAGCCGCGTGCCGTCGCCGAGCGCCTGCACGGTGTACGGCGGCACCAACGGCCGGTTGTCCACCAGCACCGCCTCACCGGCGGCACGGATCGCGGAGAGCGCGGTGAGCCGCTGCCCGTTGATCGAGACGGCCTCCGCGCCCGAGGCCCAGAGCCCGTTCACCACCAGCTGCAGATCGCGGTCGCGCAGCCGCCCGCTGTTGGAGAAGCCCTGCCCGGCCCGCGGGTCGACGTTCCCGCCGGCGCCGGTGCCCGGCGCGTCCTCCACCACCAGCTTCACCCCGGGCCCGGTCACCTCGCCGAGGCCGACCGCGCCGGCCACCGCCGTCCAGTCCCCCTCGCCCGCGGCGGCGAGCGCCTGCTGCTGGGTGCCCTCGACCTTCCGGCGCAGGTCCTGGACCTGCTGCTGGAGCTTGTCGGCGGAACCGTTGGCATCGTTGATCCGGTGGATCAGCGCGTCGCGCTCCCGGGCGAGCGTCGGCTCCGCCTTGTGGGCGTTCACCGCCCCGACCGTGACCACCGCGCCGACCAGCGCCAGCCCGGCGCCCAGCGTCAGCAGCCCGCGCGTCGTCCCCGGTATCCGGTACGGCCCGTCCCCGCCGCGCGCGGCCGCCGCCTCGGCGTAGCCCTCGTCCAGGCTGTGGTCCATCACATTGGTCAGCAGGGACATCGAGGCATCCGGACGGTTGAACCGTCCACTGCTGGCACCCGGCCTCGGCGTCGCTGACATGCGGACCATCGTCCCATGTCGCGCGAGGGCCCCACGCACGCCCCCTGAGCTGCAGACATGCCAAACCCGGCGGACCGTGACCAACCACCCGAAACGGACAGCGGGGCGGGACGGCCGGCGCCGCCCCGCCCCGCTCCGGGCTCACCGCCCGGCGCTGTCGACCACCGCCGCCCACTCGTCGAGCAGGGCCTCGCTCGCCGCGTCGTCGGGACCCTCGGCCCACAGGTGGGTGACCGCCTCGGCCGGGTCCGGCAGGACCAGCGTCCAGCGCCCGTCCGCCTCGACCACCCGGACACCGTCCGTGGTGTCCAGCCGCCGGCTGCCGGCCGCCTCCACCACCGAGCGCATCACCATGCCCTTCGCCGCCCACGGCGTCGCGAGGTCCCGCCGGCGGATGTGCGCCTGCGGGATCCGCGCGTCGATCTGGCTCAGCGTGAGCTGGGTGCGGGCCACCAGGCCCACCAGCCGGACGAAGGCCGCGGCCCCGTCCAGCACCCCGCTGAACTCGGGCACCACGAAACCGCCGCGCCCGTCGCCGCCGAACACCGTGCCCTCGGTGGAGGCCGCCTTGGCCAGGTCGTCCGGCGTCGTGGTGGTCCAGATGACCTGCGTGCCGTGGTAGGCCGCGACCTGCTCGGCGATCCGGGTCGTGGTCACCGGCAGCGCCACCTGCCCGCTCCGCCGCTCGGCCGCGACCAGGTCCAGCAGGACCAGCAGCGCCCGGTCGTCGTCGATCACCCGGCCCAACTCGTCCACGAAGGCCACCCGCTCGCCCACCGGGTCGAAGCGCACGCCGAAGGCCGCGCGCGAGGAGGCGACCAGCTCGCCGAGCCGTGCCAGCCCGGCCCGCCGCTCCTCGGCGTCCTCGGTGGGCCGCGCCTCGTCGAGCCCGCTGGAGACGGTCAGCGCCTCCACCCCGAGCCGGCCGAGGATGCTCGGCAGAACGAGGCCCGCGCTGCCGTGCGCGGTGTCCACGACCACCTTCAGCCCCGCCTCCCGCACGCCCGTGATATCGACGGTCCGCAGCAGGTTGCCCGCGTAGGAGTCGAAGACGCTGGAGGGGAAGGTGAGGTCGCCGATCTCGCCGGGGAAGGCCCGCCGGTACTCCTGGCGCGCGTAGACGCGGTCGAGCTTGCGCTGGCCGGCCTGGGACAGGTCGGCCCCGCGCTCGTCGAAGAACAGGATGTCCAGCGAGTCCGGCACCCCGGGGGTGGTCCGCAGGAAGATCCCGCCGGCGCTGCCCCGCGCGGTGTGCTGCCGGGCCACCGGCATCGGTACGTTCTCCAGGTCGCGGACGTCGATCGCGCTGGTCTGCAGGGCGGAGATCATCGCCCGCTTGAGCGCGCGCGCACCACGCGAGTGGTCACGCGCGATGGTGACGGTCGCCCCCTTCTTCAGGGTCGTCGCGTACGCCCCGGCCAGCCGCACGGCCAGCTCCGGGGTGATCTCGACGTTGAGGATGCCGGAGACGCCGCGCACCCCGAACAGGTGCTCCTGGCCCCGGGACTCCCAGATCACCGAGGTGTTGACGACCGCGCCCGCCTCGATGGTCTTGAACGGGTAGACCCGGACGTTGGCCGCGATGATCGACTCCTCGCCGACCAGGCACTCGTCCCCGATCACCGCGCCGTCCTCGATCCGCGCGGCCCGCATCACATCGGTGTTCTTGCCGACGACGCAGCCGCGCAGGTTGCTCTGCGGCCCGACGTACACGTTGTCGTGGACGACCGCCTTGTGCAGGAAGGCCCCGCGCTTCACCACGACGTTGCTGCCGAGCACGGTGTGCTCGCGGAGCTCCACACCGGCCTCGACCTTGGCGTAGTCGCCGATGTACAGCGGGCCGCGGAGCACCGCCTCCGGGTCCACCTCCGCGCCCTCGGCCACCCAGACGCCCGGGGAGATCTCGAACCCGTCGAGCTCGACGTCGACCTTGCCCTCCAGGACGTCCGCCTGGGCCTTGCCGTAGCTCTCGTGGGTGCCCACGTCCTCCCAGTAGCCCTCGGCCACATAGCCGTAGACCCGCTTGCCCTCCTTGAGCAGCTGCGGGAACACGTCGCTCGACCAGTCCACCGACTCGCCGGCCGCGACGTAGTCGAAGACCTCGGGTTCCATCACGTAGATACCGGTGTTCACCGTGTCCGAGAAGACCTGCCCCCAGGTCGGCTTCTCCAGGAAGCGCTCGACCCGGCCCTCGTCGTCGGTGATCGTGATACCGAACTCCAGGGGATTCGGCACCCTGGTGAGACAGACGGTGACCAGTGCGTTCTTACTGCGGTGAAACTCGATCAATTCCGACAGGTCGAAGTCCGTCAACGCGTCGCCGGAGATCACCAGAAAGGAGTCGTCCTTGAGAGCGTCCTCGGCGTTCTTGACACTCCCCGCAGTGCCTAGTGGGGTCTCCTCGTTCGCATAGGTGAGATGCATGCCCAACTCTTCGCCGTCACCGAAGTAGTTCTTCACCAGTGAGGCCAGGAACTGGACGGTCACGACGGTGTCGGAGAGACCGTGCCGCTTCAGCAGCCGAAGCACGTGCTCCATGATCGGCCTATTGGCGACCGGAAGCAGCGGCTTCGGCATGCTGGAGGTCATCGGGCGAAGTCGAGTGCCTTCGCCCCCTGCCATAACAACGGCTTTCATTACGGGTGCGTCCTCCTTCGCGGTGGTGGACCCTGTGGGTCCATCAAACCGTTCCAGAGGTGGTCTACCCGGAAGGTATCGTCCGACGCACCGTGTCGCCGTGGGAATTCTCTCAGATCACGTCTCAGACGGTGGACACCGAGGAGCCCGCGCCGCCGCGGATGATCTGCCGCGCCTGCACCGCGTAGAGAATGGCGGCCCACCAGTACAGGACCGTCCCCCACCAGATGAAGCCCCAGCTCACGACCTCGGCCGGCCGGGCGATCCAGCTGTCCCCGGAGCCGAGCAGCAGAAGCGGAAAGGCATACATCAGGTTGAATGTCGCGGCCTTCCCCAGGAAACTCACCTGCAACGGTCCGTAGCCGTGCCGGTTGAGAATCGGCAGAAGCGCCGCGATAAACACCTCGCGGGCCAGCAGGATCCCCGTCAGCCACCACGGCAGGATCTCACGCCAGGTCAGGCCGACAAGGGTGGAGAACACATAGAGCCGGTCCGCCAGCGGGTCGAGCAGCTGCCCGACCCGGCTGATCTGACCCCACCTCCGGGCGAGCTTCCCGTCCAGGTAATCACTGATGCCACTGAGCATCAGAATCAGCAAGGCCCAACCGTCGTTGTTCGGTCCGTCGAACACCGGCCAGAGGATCAGCCAGAGGAAGAGCGGAACACCGACCAGCCGGCCCATGCTCAGCAGGTTGGGGATGGTGAGGACGCGATCGGTCTGGACCCGCGTCTCCTGGACCTCCACCCGGGGGCCTCCTGTCACGTCTAGCAACTACTGCATGTTGACCTTACAACAGAGAAGCCCCCGACCGATGACCGGCGGGGGCTTCTCCAGAAAATTTGTTCGGCGGCGTCCTACTCTCCCACAGGGTCCCCCCTGCAGTACCATCGGCGCTGTGAGGCTTAGCTTCCGGGTTCGGAATGTAACCGGGCGT